>DATDNN010000113.1:0-8880 GCA_036518255.1 Allosphingosinicella sp.
GCGTTCGACATGTCGCCTTCGACCTTCAGCTTGCCCATCATGAAGGCGGTCATGCCATCCATCTGGCCGGAAGCGAGGGCCTGCCAGTCTTCCCAGGCGACCTTGATCGTGGTGTCGGCCGCGCTGTCGGCCTCCGTCACCTGATTGTTGACGCCGTCGAGGAGGATCGTGCCTTCGCCGCCGAAATCGAGCTTCACGGTCTTGCCGGGAATGTAGGCGTTCTTTTCGGCGAGCGCGGCGACGAGTTCGTTCTTGGTCATGAGACTCTCTCCCTTTGGGTTCGCCCGTGTTTCTAGTTTACGTAAACGTCAGCTTCAACCCTCTCCATCCGTTCGGCCTGAGCTTGTCGAAGGCCTGTCCTTCTCTTTAAGGGGGGAAGGGAAAGCAGGGCTTCGACAAGCTCAGGCCGAACGGAGAGATGATGAGTTCCGAAACACCTACCCGCACCGGCGGCCGCATCCTCGTCGACAATCTCGTGGCGCAGGGCTGCGACCGCATCTTCTGCGTGCCGGGCGAAAGCTATCTCGCCGTGCTCGACGCCCTTCACGACACGCGCGAAATCGACCTCGTCGTCTGCCGCCAGGAAGGCGGCGTCACCTATATGGCCGAGGCGGACGGGAAGATGACGGGGCGGCCGGGCATCGCCTTCGTGACGCGCGGGCCGGGGGCGACCAACGCGTCGGTCGGCGTCCATGTCGCCTATCAGGATTCGACGCCGATGATCCTCTTCATCGGCGACGTGGCGCGCGGCGACCGCGACCGGGAAGGATTCCAGGAACTGGATTTCGCCACGATGTTCGCGCCGATGGCGAAATGGGTGGGCCGGATCGACGATGCCGCCCGCATCCCGGAATATGTCGCCCGCGCCTATGCGACCGCCATGGCGGGACGGCCCGGGCCTGTGGTGCTGGTGCTGCCCGAAGACATGCTGCGGGATGAGGTGGCGGCCGTGGACCGCCCCGCCGTGCCGCGCTTCTGCCAGCCCGCCGATCCCGTCGCCATGGCCACCCTGATGGGCATGCTGAACGATGCATGCGCCCCCGTCGCCATCGTCGGCGGCGCGGGATGGGACGAGGCCGCCACGCATTATTTTACGGAGTGGGCGGAACGGATCGGCCTTCCGGTCGCCGCGGCCTTCCGGCGGCAGGACGCGGTTCCGAACACGCGCGGCGTTTATGCCGGCAATCTCGGTTACGGCCCCAATCCGAAGCTCGTCGAGCGCGTGAAGCAGGCCGATCTGCTGATCGTCGTCGGCGCGCGGCTCGGTGAGGCGACGACGGACGGCTATACGCTCGTCACCCCCGACCATCCGGATCAGATCCTGGTCCACGTCCATCCCGATCCCGAGGAACTGGGTCGCGTCTACCGCACCGACCTCCCGATCTGCGCCGATCCGCGCGAATTCGCGGAGCTGGCGGCGGATTGGGCGGAAGGTGAAGTCATCTCCTTCTCCACCGGCGCGGAGGCGCACAGGGAATGGCTGGAATGGACGACGGCGAAGCCCCGCCCGGAAGCCGCGCTCGATCTCGGCCAGGTGGTCATGCACATGCGCGATGCGCTGCCCGCGGACAGCATCATCTGCAACGGCGCGGGCAATTTCTCGGGCTGGTGGCACCGCTATTGGCATTATGCCGCCCTCCCCTCCCAGCTCGCGCCCACCAACGGATCGATGGGCTACGGCCTTCCCGCCGGGGTCGCGGCCGCGCTCCGCTTTCCGGAGCGGCAGGTGGTGGTGGTCGCGGGCGACGGCGATTTCCTGATGAACGGACAGGAAGTGGCGACGGCAATCCGCCAGGGCGCGAACATGCTGATTCTGGTCGTCGACAATCAGAGCTACGGCACGATCCGCATGCATCAGGAGCGGGATTATCCCCGGCGCCTCTCCGGCACCGAACTCGCCAACCCCGATTTCGCCGCCCTTGCCCGCGCTTATGGCGCCTGGGCGGATACGGTGGAGAAAACGAAGGATTTCGCGGCCGCTCTGGAGCGGGCCAAGGCGGAGAAGGGCGTAAGGCTCCTCCACCTCAAGACGGATGTGGAGATCATCACCAACGCGACCACCATCACGAAGCTGCGGGAACGAGCGCGGGGGTGACTTCCCGTGGGGATGGATTGAAAAGCTAACGCATAAGGGATGATTTGCAAAATCCAACAGTAATTTGCTGAACGTCCGTTACGAATCATTGTAGTCTTTTTAGGGTAGGCGAATGTGGGACAATATCGGCCTAGAAACGATTTTAGGTTGCGCTATAGCCGCAGTTATCGTCGGGGGCGGTCTCGGGGCTCTGCGACGTTCAAAAACTCGCACCACCCTCGTTACGCTTTGGACTGCGCTGCCGGTTCTGCTCGTTTGCTGCGTAACTGTTATCACCTCATCTGACATCAGCGGCTTAGATTGGCGGGTGTCATTGGGCTTCGCGGACGTGTTCATCCTCGTGTTTTTTCTACCTTGGGCGCTGCTGACGCTGCTTCCGTTTAACCTGGTGCGCCGGTTCCGGGAGATACAGCAATGGGAGCGTTAGCCAACGTCCGCTTTTCACCCGTAGCGGACATCATCTGCCTAGCTCAGCAGGGAGCGAGTTGAGGTAGCTGACCGTAGCCCTCGTTTACCGGCACCGTGTACTACCTCCATTGTGCTCCGGCGCAGGCCGGAGCCCAGCGACACAAATCGGACGGCTGGACCCCGGCCTACGCCGGGGAAAAGAAAGGCGTATAAATCAAACGCGACTCATCGGAGAAAAGGCATGGACCTCACATTCACCGTTTCGGCACGGATCGCCGCGCCCGTCTCCAAGGTGTTCGAGGCCGCTGTCGATCCCGATCAGCTTTCCCGCTATTTCACCACAGGCGGCGCCAAAGGGCGGCTGGAAAGCGGGGCGACGGTCAGCTGGGACTTTCACGATTTTCCCGGCGCCTTCCCGGTCCAGGTGATCGAGGCGCAGCAGGATCGCCGCATCGTTCTGGAATGGGCGGCCAACGATCCCGAGGCAGCCGAACCCTATCGCACCCGGGTGACGATGACGTTCGAGCCGCTGGACGAGGGCAGCCGCACATTGGTGACGATCGGCGAGGAAGGCTGGCGGGAGACGGAGGCGGGGCTAAAAGCCTCCTACGGCAACTGCCAGGGCTGGTCGCAGATGCTCTGCGCGATGAAGGCGTGGATCGAACATGGCATCAACCTGCGCGAAGGGATGTATAAATAGACCTGCTGGGAAAGCCGTGCTCCTGCGAAAGCAGGAGCCCAGTTGTTCAGAACCGCGCCGCTGGGCTCCTGCTTCCGCAGGAGCACAATTGCGTAAGCTGGCCCACTGCGTCACCCCGGACTTGATCCTGGGCCCATGAACGCGGACTTTCGGGGCGAGGCGGTGTTCATGGATGCCGGATCAGGTCCGGCATGACGGGTCGTTCGCTCTAGAGCCCGAACGGATAGGTCTCGTCCTCGCCGGGCAACTGGACGCCGGGCAGCGGCGTGACGGCGCTGGTTTCGTCGAACCAGACCCAGGCGTCGAACTGATCGGGGAGCGAGGCCTGGGCATAATGGCTCCAGCGTTCGGTTTCCGGCCGGTAGATGACGCCGATGAAGCGTTCGAGACGCGGCTCGGAGAGGGCGGAACGCAGCTCCCCATCGGCGCCCCTTATGTCGAGCAGGTAGCGGGGCAGGCCCGCGTCGTGCGACATATGCTCGTAGCTGCTGTCGAGCGAGGGGCGCACGGTCTTCACCTTCATCGGGCCGTCCCAATCGTCGGCCGCCGCCACGGTGCCGCCGTGGGTGCCGAAGCCGATCAGCGCCGCATCTCCGCCGAACTTTTCCCGGCAGAGCTGGCCGATATTCAGTTCTTCGCGCACCTGCCCCATTTCGGTCGCCGCCGCATTGCCGATATGGCTGTTATGCGCCCAGACGATCGCTTTGGCGTCCGGCCCCTTCGCATCGAGCAGCTGGCACAGTGTTTCGAACATATGGGTGTCGCGCAGATTCCAGCTCTCCGCCGCGCCATGATACATGACCCGGTAATAAGCCTCGGCATTCTTGACGAGGCGGGCATTGGCGGCGGCATCAAGAAATTCGTCGCCATCTTCGCGGCCTACATATTCCGCGCGATTGCGCTGAAGCTCGGCCAGCATCCGCACCACCTGATCCTCGCAGCGGGCATAGCCTTCGGTGATCGCGAGCGCGCCGTAGGAGGCCGGATTCTTGCTGTAGGGCGTGAGGCAGCCGTAACGGGCCCGCGCCACCGCCGCCGCTTCCGGATCGATGCCTTCCAGATAGTCGATCACCGCGCGCATCGAGCCATGGAGATTGTAAAGATCGAGCCCGCGGAAGCTCGCCATATCCTCGAAAGCGCGATCTTCATTGTGGGCGCGCATCCAGCGGATGAAGTCGTCGACATCGGTGTTGCGCCACATCCAGGCCGGGAAGCGCTGGAACGCCCTTTCCTCCCCCGCCCGCGCCGGGCGGTGGCGGACATAGCGGTCGACCGTCGCCGCGTCCGGCCAGTCCGCCTCCACCGCGACGATGTTGAAGCCGTGCCGTTCGATGAGATGACGGGAGATTGCGGCGCGCGCCTTGTAGAATTCGGACGTGCCGTGGCTGGCCTCGCCGAGCAGGACGACCTTCGCCTTCGCGTAGCGATCGAACAGCGCGCCGAAGGCCGGATCGCCGAAATCGGGCAACGGCTCGGCGGCTTCCGCGATCCATTCGGGAAGGCTTTTTCGCGCTCTGGTGACCCGATCCTCCCAGCCATGCGCGCCGATCAATGGCACGAAGCGGACGGCACCGAGATTTTCCACCTGGAAATCGGCCCGGCCGGTGCGGGTGACCTTGACGAGGCTCTGGACGGCGTTCGGCTCGCCCAGCGGCATGACGAGCCTGCCGCCGATCTTCAGCTGATCCTTCAGCACCTCCGGCACATGGCTGCCGCTCGCCGCCGCGACGATGGCGTCGAACGGCGCTTCGGCGGGGCTGCCGTTGGTGCCGTCGCCCTCGACAATGGTGACATTGCCGTAGCCGAGCCGCTTCATCCGCTCCGCAGCAAGTTCGGCCAATTCATGGTGCCGCTCGATAGAGATGACTTCCTCGGCAACCTTTCCCATGACGGCGGCGGCGTAGCCCGAGCCCGCGCCGATCTCGAGCACCTTGTCGCCAGGCTTCACGCCCGCCGCCTCGATCATCAGGGCGATGATATAGGGCTGGGAAATGGTCTGATCCGCCTCGATGGGAAGCGGCGAATCTTCATAGGCGAATTCGATGAGATGCTCCGGCACGAACGCCTCGCGCGGCACGGCGCGCATCGCATCGAGAAGGGAGCGATCCTGAATGCCCCGCGCGGCGATCTGCCGCTCGACCATCCTGTCGCGGGCTTTCGCAAGGTCGGGCATGGGGGAGAAACGAAGAAGCGGCGGGCGATGTTCCCCTCCTCTCCGTCATGCTGAACTTGTTTTCAGCATCCATTTTTCGGCCTCTGCGGCAGGTGACCAGATGGACCCTGAAACAAGTTCAGGGTGACGGCTTTGCCGTCAGATCAAGCCGGCGAGAGGACTTGAAGGATCGGCATAGCGGCGCTTGCCCATGCGGCCGGCGCGATAGGCGAGGCGGCCCGATTCGACCGCGAGCTTCATCGCGCGCGCCATCAGGATCGGATCCTTCGCCTCGGCAATGGCCGTGTTCATGAGGACGCCGTCGCAGCCCAATTCCATCGCCACCGCCGCATCGGACGCAGTGCCGACGCCCGCATCGACCAGCACCGGCACCTTGGCATTTTCGACGATGAGGCGGATCATCACTTCGTTCTGAAGCCCGAGGCCCGATCCGATCGGCGCGCCGAGCGGCATGATCGCCACCGCGCCCGCATCTTCCAGCTTCTTCGCGGCGATGGGATCGTCGGCGCAGTAGACCATCGGCTGGAAACCCTCCTTGGCAAGGATTTCGGTCGCGCGCAGGGTTTCGATCATGTCCGGGTAAAGCGTCTTCGCCTCCCCCAGCACCTCCAGCTTCACGAGCGTCCAGCCGCCTGCCTCGCGCGCCAGGCGCAGGGTGCGGATCGCATCCTCGGCGGTGAAGCAGCCCGCCGTGTTGGGGAGATAGGTGATCTTCTTCGGATCGATATAGTCCATCAGCACCGGCTGATTGGGATCGGAGATGTTTACGCGGCGCACGGCCACCGTGACGATCTCCGCGCCCGAGGCTTCGACGGCCGCCGCATTCTGCTCGAAGCTCTTATATTTCCCGGTGCCGACGATGAGGCGCGAGTGGAAGGTGCGGCCCGCCACCGTCCAGCTATCGTCCTGCACCGGCGCATGATCGCCGCCGCCGACGAAGGTGACGATTTCGAAATCGTCGCCGTCCTCGATCTTCACCTGCGCCAGGGTAGAGCGCGGCACGATTTCCAGATTGCGTTCGACGGCGACCTTGGTGGGCTCAAGGCCCAGCTCCAGCGCGAGGTCCGCTATGGTCATGCCGTCCATGACACGGCGATGTTCGCCGTTCACCGTGATGGAAAGAGTGCCGTCACTGTGCATCTTGTAATACCTTGTTTGCGTTCGCCCTGAGTAGCCATTGAGCTTGCCGAAATGGCGTATCGAAGGGCTCCCATACGGGGTGCTTCATAGAGGCCTTCGGCTTCGCTCAGTCCCTACTCAGCACGAACGGGAGTTGGAATGGCTGGGAGCCTCATATAGGAAGCAGCCATGGCAACGCTACCGACGATCTTCGTTCTGAACGGCCCCAACCTCAATATGCTGGGCGTGCGCGAACCCGAAATCTACGGATCGACGACGCTGGACGAGATCGCCGACATGCTGGACGACAGAGCCCGCTCACTGGGCGTCGAGGTCGACATGCGGCAATCCAATCACGAAGGGCATCTGATCGACTGGCTGCAGGAAGCCAATGCGGTGGGCGCGAAGGCGGTGATCCTCAATGCAGGCGGATTCACGCACACCTCCGTCGCGATCCGCGACGCGGTGAGCGCCATCGCCACGCCGGTGATCGAGGTGCATCTTTCGAACCCGCAGGCCCGCGAAAGCTTTCGGCATCAAAGCCTTATCGCGCCCGTCGCCAAGGGAACCATCACAGGGCTCGGTGCGCTCGGATACGCGCTGGCTCTGGACGCGGCGGCTCGTCTCTGACAAGGGGCGGCGCAACAGGGACAAATTGAGGGTAACATGGCCGACGACAAGCGGAACGAAGGCGCGATGAAAGTCGATACCGATCTGGTTCGCCAACTCGCGGAGATGCTCAAGGAGAGCGATCTTTCCGAAATCGAAGTCGAGGACGGCGATCGCAAGATCCGCGTGAAGCGCACCATCGGCGGCACTGTGATGCAGGCAGCGCCGATGCAGGTCGCCACGGCGCCCCTTGCCGCAGCACCCCCCGCCGCAGCGCCATCCGCTCCAACCACTGAAACGGTGCCGGACGCCAGCCATCCCGGTGCGGTCAAATCGCCGATGGTCGGAACCGTCTATCTCGCCGGTGAACCGGGAGCGAAGCCGTTCGTTTCGCCCGGCGCCAAGGTGAATGCGGGCGATACCCTCCTCATCGTCGAAGCGATGAAGGTGATGAATCCGATCACCGCGCCCAAGGGCGGAACGGTGACGCGCGTTCTCGTCGACAATGCGCAGCCGGTGGAGTTCGACCAGCCGCTCGTCATCATCGAGTAAGGTGAACGTGGCGCTGACGCCCCTTTCCGTCATCCCGGCGCAAGCCGGGATCTCAGGACCAGCCAGCACTGAAACCACCGCGCCTTTCCGTCACGAGATTCCGGCTTTCGCCGGAATGACGATGGGTGGTGGCGAGGAAGAATTATGACGATCAAGAAAGTCCTCATCGCCAATCGCGGCGAGATCGCGCTTCGCATCCATCGCGCCTGCCACGAAATGGGCATCAAGACGGTCGCGGTGCATTCCACCGCCGACGCGGACGCGATGCACGTGCGCCTTGCCGACGAAGCGATCTGCATAGGGCCGCCGCCGGCGGGCGAGAGCTATCTCAACGTCCCCAACATCATCTCGGCGGCCGAGATCGCCCATGCTGACGCGATCCACCCCGGCTACGGCTTCCTCTCCGAAAACGCGCAGTTCGCCGAGATCGTCGAGCTGCATAACATCATCTTCATCGGCCCCAAGCCCGAGCATATCCGCATCATGGGCGACAAGGTCGAGGCGAAGCGCACTGCGGCCAAGCTCGGCCTGCCGCTCGTCCCCGGTTCCGACGGCCCGATCGAAGGATTCGAGGAAGCGAAGACGGTCGCGGCGCAGATCGGATATCCCGTGCTCATCAAGGCCGCTTCCGGCGGCGGCGGGCGCGGCATGAAGGTGGTGCCGTCCGAAGACCAGCTCGAAAGCCTGATGATGCAGGCGCGTTCCGAAGCGAAGAACGCGTTCGGCGACGACACCGTCTATATGGAAAAATATCTGGGCGACCCCCGGCATATCGAGTTCCAGATCTTCGGCGACGGCAAGGGTAATGCCATCCACCTCGGCGAACGCGACTGTTCGCTCCAGCGCCGCCACCAGAAGGTGCTGGAGGAAGCGCCCTCGCCCGTCATCTCCGCCGCGCAGCGCGCCGAAATGGGCGCGATCGTCGCCAAGGCGATGGCCGACATGGGCTATCGCGGCGCCGGCACGATCGAATTCCTCTACGAAAATGGGCAATTCTACTTCATCGAGATGAATACCCGCCTGCAGGTCGAGCATCCGGTGACCGAGATGATCACCGGCATCGATCTCGTCCGCGAGCAGATCCGCATCGCCGAGGGCCAGCCGCTCTCCTGCAAGCAGGAGGATGTGCAATTCCACGGCCACGCCATCGAATGCCGCATCAACGCGGAAGACCCGTGGAACTTCACCCCTTCGCCGGGTCAGGTCACGGGCTACCACGCGGCG
>DATDNN010000114.1:0-2916 GCA_036518255.1 Allosphingosinicella sp.
CTTTCATCGGGAAACCAAATCGGGCATCACGCGCTTGGGGCGGTGACACCCGAGGGAGCGGAATGAAAATCCTGACATTGCTCAGGCACGCCAAATCCACCTGGGACGATCCGGTGGCGCGCGATTTCGACCGGCCGCTCAACCGGCGCGGGCGGCGGGCGGCGCAGACGGTTGGGCGCGAGATGCAGGCGCAGCGCCTCCGCTTCGACGCGGTGCGCGCATCGCCCGCGGTGCGGGTGATCGAGACCCTCGACGATATCGAGGCAGGCTATGGCCGCGCGCTCGCCCCCGATTACGACCGCCGCCTCTATCTCGCCTCGCCCGAGGCGTTGCTGGAGGTCGTGCACGAAACCGACGACCGGGTGGAGCGGCTGCTGATCGTCGGCCACAATCCGGGGCTGGAGCGGCTGGCGCTGATGCTGGCCGGGGCGGGGCCGCTGCGCGACGAAGCCACGGTCAAATATCCGACCGCCACCCTCGCGGAAATCGCTTTCCCCGTCGATCGTTGGCAGGACGTGGCGGAAGGCAAAGGCACCCTTGCCCGCTTCATCCGCCCGCGCGATCTCGACCCCGAACTGGGGCCGGACGAGGACAGTTACTGAAGAGAATTCACCGTTCTCGTAAGTCTTGGGCGCGGCTTAACGGCAACGAGCCCCGTCTGCGGCCCGCATTTCACAGCAGGCCACAGTCCGGGAAGCACGTTTGGACGCGGAGGCGCAATGCCGCCCGCTCATGCGCTCACCGGCAGCTCGTTGTCGTTATTGTCGTCGGACGCGATCAGAATGACGGCGATCAAGGCGGCCGCGCCAAGGCCTACCCACAACCAGGTGCTGTCGCCCTCGACGCCGCTTTCATTCTGCATCTGCGCTCCGGCCCGAAGCGATAAGGCGGACGCGGGATTCTGGGCGGCAATGGCGGTCGCGGGAGCGATGGCAAGGCTGGCGGCGGCAAGCCCCTTTACAAGATTGAGACGCATTGTCGGTCCTTTCCTATTTGGGTCGGAGCAGCGATCATCTGCCTCTTCGCCGCTCCGCGCCATCGGGCAGAATCCCGAGATGGAGATCGTGAAAGACGTCGAGCCGGCAATTGCGGTCCAGAATTCCATTGATTTTGCCGCATGCTCCTTCACCATGGACCTCAAAGGGAGGTTCCATGCGCCATTTACTCATCCTCGCCCTTCTTGGCGGCGCGCCCGCCTTGGCGGAAGAAGCGCCGAAGCCGCAGACTCCCGCCGACGTCGTCGCCGCCGCACCGGCTTCGGAATGGAAGGCGATCGATCCCGACGATCTTCTTGTCATCGATTTCGCGAACGGCCGCCGCACCATCATCCAGCTCGCGCCCGCCTTCGCCCCGGTCCATGTCGCCAATGTGAAGGCGCTGGCGCGCGGCGGCTGGTGGGCGAAGGGCGCGGCGGTCTACCGCGTCCAGGACAATTATGTCGCGCAATGGGGCGTCAACGATGCGGAGGCGCCGCTGCCGAAAGGCGTGACGGCGAAGCCCCCGGCCGAATATTGGCGCTCGCTCGGCACCCTCCGGCCGCTCGGCCTTCTGGGCCGCGATTCCTACGCGTCGGCCGCCGGCTATCTCGAAAACTGGCCGGTCGCCTTCGATGCCAAGGCGGCCTCGGCCTCCCTCCCCCATTGCTACGGCATGGTCGGCGTCGGCCGCGATCTCGCGCCCGATACCGGCATGGGGGGCGAACTTTACGCCGTGATCGGCCACGCGCCCCGCCAGCTCGATCGCAACATCGCCGTCATCGGCCGCGTGGTGGACGGCATGGAAAATCTCTCCGCCTTGCCGCGCGGCACCGAAGCCCTGGGTTTCTACAAGGAACGCAGTTCGGACGTGCCGATCAAGGCGGTGCGCATCGCGGCCGACATACCCGCGGCCGAGCGCCCGGCCTATGAACTGCTCGATCAGGCGAGCCCTTCCTTCGCCCGCTACCTGCATCTGCGCGCGAACCGGCAGGACGCTTTCTACGAACGCCCGGCGGGCGGCGTCGACATCTGCAATGCGCCGGTGCCGGTGCGGAAAAAGGGCTGAAGGGCTAGCGGGCGCGGGCCTCCGCTCCCCGCCCCTCGCGCACGCTTGCATATACATGGGGTGCGCCGGCCGCTCCTTGGGGAGGGCGAGGGATTGGGAGGGCCGGCGCCCGAAGGCGGATGGTCAGGCCGCGAAGGCGTGGGCGGGCGATCCGTAAATCGGGCGGCGGCAGGTGCGCACCGTCTGGCCGCCCGCGATCATCGGGGCGTTTTCCAGCGGCAATGCCGTCGCGCAAAAGGCGCATTCGGCCATCGCCCGGCCGATATACCAGTGGGTCCGCCCGCATCCCGGGCAGTAATTGGTTTCATGCTCGCGATAGACGATATGATAGCCCCGTTCCCCGGCATTGGGGACGATGCAGCCGCCGCGCGCTTCCAGAATGTTCGTCGCCATAACTCGGCTCCTTTCACTCGAACTTGCCCGCATAACGCCTGATCGCAGAGGCCGGTTGCATTGCGTTGACATGAACGAAGCCGCCGGTAGCGTGCCTGCCCCGCCGCGAAATGGGCCGGAATGGCGGAAATGCGCGGGCGGCGACCCGTTCCCTCGCCGCGATGGGTTGCTTTCGGGGCGGAAGCAAAACCGTCTTTCGCTTCATCGCGGCCGGGTTTGTTGCGCGGAAGCCACGACTTTCCTCCGCCCGCAGGGGGCCATGGGGCGCAATCCCTCCGATTTCGATCCATCTCTGCTGGAGATCGGCGCCAGGATGCGTCTGCATGGGCCTGCGGGGACGGGCATCCGGGCCGGCCGGACCGGAAAGGCGCTGGTGACCATATTCCTTAACCCGCCATCAATCGCCGGCCTCGATGCTTCGGCATCGACGCCTGTCAACCAATCTGTCCGGGGCAGAGGGACTCATGTATTCGTTCAGGG
>DATDNN010000115.1:0-3452 GCA_036518255.1 Allosphingosinicella sp.
GGGCTCCTGAGCCTCGAAGCGCCGGTCACGGTGCGCCGGGAAGACCTTACCCTCTTCCACCAGCCGATCGCTGCGCAGGTGGGCGCGAACGGCTATGAGACCACGATCAACGAACTGATGTTCCGCGCGATCACGCAGAGCGACAATACCTGCAACGATTTCGTGCTGTGGAAGGCGGGCGGGCCGGAGGCGGTACGGGCGTTTATGAAGGCCAAGGGGATTAGCGGCATCCGCTTCGGCCCGGGCGAACGGCTGCTGCAAAGCCGCATCGCGGGCATGGAGTGGAAGCCGTCCTATGTCGGCCAGAATTTCTACGCGGCGCGCAACGCCCTGCCGATGAGCGTTCGCAAGGCGGCGTTCGAAAATTACATCCGCGATCCGATGGATGGCGCGACCCCGCTCGGCGTGGTCGACGCCCTGACGCGCCTCAAGAAAGGCGAGCTGCTGTCGCCTTATTATACGCAGAAGCTGCTCGGCATCATGTCGAACACCAAGACGGGCGCACAACGGCTGAAGGGCGGCCTCGCGCCGGGCTGGAAGCTCGCGCACAAGACGGGCACCGGCCAGGTGTTCGGCGGCGAGCAGGCGGGTTACAATGATATCGGCGTTATCACCGGCCCAGACGGCCGTTCCTACGCCCTCGCCGTCTTCATCCGTCGTACCTCGGCGCCGCTCGGCGAGCGCATGGGTGCGATGCAGAATGTGGTGCGCGCCGTGATCGACTATTCGGCCGCGCAGGATAGCCCGCCGCTGGTCGTCGCCCGCGCGCCCGCGCAGCCCGTGAAAACGCAGACCCGCCAGCAGGCGATCGCCGCCACCGTGCAGGCGCTGGAGGAAGAAGGCACCGATTAAGCTGGCCCGCGTCCGCCGCGCTGATTAAAACGGGTGGATGGCACGGCCCCAGTCCCCCGACTATGACAAGAGGCGCGAGGCGATCGTCGCGACGGCGGCGCGCCTTTTCGCCCGGCGCGGTTTCCAGGGCGCCTCGGTCGCCGATCTCGCCGAGGCGTGCAACACGTCCAAGTCGCTCGTCTATCATTACTTCCCTTCGAAGGAGGATATCCTGTTCGAGGTGATGTCGCACCATCTCGAACAGCTCGTCACCGCCGCCGACGATGCGAAGCTCGGCGCGCCGGAGCCCAAGGACAAATTGCACGACATCGCGCTCGCCTTCATGCGGCTCTACGTGACGGCGCAGGCGGAGCATAAGGTGCTCTTGAACGAGCTCGACAACCTGCCGCCCGACCGCCGCAACGACATCGTATCGCAGCAGCGCCGGATCATCGCCATCGTCGAGGAGCAGATCGCCGAAATCCGCCCGGACATTTCCGCGCAAGGCTCGCTCACCCTGCCGCTCACCATGCTATTCTTCGGCATGATCAACTGGAGCCACACCTGGTTCCGCTCGGAAGGCCCGGTGTCGGCGGAAAGGCTCGCCGATCTTGCCGTCGAGATCATGCTGAACGGGTTGAACGGGCTGAGGGCTATCTAACCCCCCTCGCCTACTTAGCCCTCCCCCTTGATGGGGGAGGGTTGGGTGGGGGTGATCCACGACGTCGAGCGAAGTGCATCCGGAAACATCACCCACTCCAACCCCCTCCCCATCGAGGGGAGGGGCTTTTAGGAGTCATAATCGACTTCGACGCCTTCGCCTTTGGGAACGGACTGACAGGTGAGCACATAGCCCGCCGCAATCTCCTCGTCGGTGAGGCCGTAGCGCGCCGCCATTTCGACCTCGCCCGACACCACCCGCGCACGGCAGGTCGCGCAGACGCCCGCCTTGCAGGCGAAAGGCGCGGGGAGCCCCGCTTCGCGCGCGCTGTCGAGGATGTTGCCGGCTGCCGCGTCGAACGGCACCTGGCGCTTGCGGCCGTCGAGCGTCACCAGCATCTGGAGGCCGCGCGCCTTTTCCTTGAGGTCCGCCATCTGCGCGGCGATCGCTTCGGATGGCCGCCCGGCGGTGAAGCGTTCGATATGAATATGATCCTCCGCGACACCGCGCGCCCGGAGCGCTTCTTCCGCCGCGTCCATCATCGGGCCTGGGCCGCAGATGAAAAAGGCGTCGACCTCAGCCGGATCGATCAGCACGTCCAATATCTCGTCGCATTTCGCGCGGTCGAGGCGGCCGTTGAACAGGTCGACATCCTCCGCCTCCTGCGAGAGGAAATGATGCACCTGCAGCCGGCCCATATGCAGGTTCTTAAGGCGCGCCAGTTCTTCCAGGAAGATGATCGAGCCGCTGTGGCTGTTGCCGTAGAACAGGGTGAAGCGACTGTCCGGCTCCACGGCTAGCGCCGTTTTCAGGAGGGACAGGATCGGCGTGATGCCGGAGCCCGCCGCGAAGGCCGCATAATGGCGCCTTTCGCCCGGCGCGAAAGCATAAGTGAAGCTGCCATGCGGCGCCATCACGCCGATGCTGTCGCCGGGCTTCAGCGTCTCTGCCGCCCAGTTCGAAAAGGCGCCGCCCGGTATGCGCTTCACCGTCACTTTCAGCGCGCCTTCGTCCGGCGCGGTGCAGAGCGAATAATTGCGCCGCACTTCCTCACCCCCGATATCGGCGACCAGCGTCAGATGCTGGCCCGGCCGGAAACGGAAGGTTTCCCTCAGCGCCTCCGGAACGTCGAAGCGAAGGGATCTGGCATCGACCGTTTCATGGACGATTTCGGCGATCTTCAGATGATGGAAACTGGCGCTCATCTTCTTCTCAATGGCATTTGAAATGGTCGAACGGCTCCAGGCAGGCGCGGCACCGCCATAGCGCCTTGCACGGCGTGGATCCGAACCGGCTCACCTCTTCGGTATCGGCGGAGCCGCATTGCGGGCATTCGACGGCGCGGCTTCCCGCCGGCACCGGCGGCGCGATGCCATAGGCCTTGAGCCTGGCGCGCCCTTCGTCCGTGATCCAGTCGGTCGTCCAGGGCGGAGAGAGGACAGTATCGATCCGCACGCCCTCCAACCCGGCCTTGTCCAGCGCCGTGCGCACCATGACCTCGATCACCTGCGTGGCGGGGCAGCCGGTATAAGTGGGAGTGAGGACGACCCGGTCCGGCGCAACCTCGCGGACGATGCCGAGATCCACGATGGACACAGCTGGCACCTCGGGGTCGGGAACCTCGGATAGCACAGCCCAAATCTCGTCTTGCCCTCCCCCTTGATGGGGGAGGGTTGGGTGGGGGTGATCTATGACGTAGGGCGCGCTCTTTCCGGATGCATCACCCCTCCCCAACCCCTCCCCATCGAGGGGAGGGGCTTCAGAGCCGTGCCTGCCTCCAACACCTACCATGTCGCATCGGGATAGGCGCGCGGCAGAAACTGCATCGTGGCGAGGATATGCCCCAGATGCTCGCCATGATGCCCCTGACGTCCGCCAAGGATCGGCCGCTGGTCCTGCGGCATTGTGAGCGTCGCTTGCCCGATCACATCGCGCACCTTCCGGCTATAATCCTCGCGGA
>DATDNN010000116.1:0-3199 GCA_036518255.1 Allosphingosinicella sp.
CAGCGCGAAGGCGACCGAGGCACTGGAAAGGGAAAAGCGGATGCGCACGCCCTGGCTGGTCAGAGCGTCGACGCAAGCGGCGATTCGCCCCGCTTCCGGGTGGACGAGGGTGACTTCGGCACCAAGCGACAGGGGCGCGGAGGTCTCCAGTAGCGCATCCTGCCCCGATATTTGCAGCAATGCGGCGCTGTGCGTTCCACCGGCGAGAATCAGGCAGGGCCGCCGCCGCCGCCACGGCGACGCCATGGCGCCATGATTCCCTTTTTTCATTCGCACCAGCATCAGCCAGTCTCCCCCTGCGAAGCGTGATCGATGCGGCTACGTAACGGGAAAGGTTCGAAGAATTGGTTAAAGCGGAAGTAGGGACGTGCCGTTAACCCAATTTTAGCAGGCGGAAGCGCATTTCTTCGTCACCGACCCGGGTATCGGAGAAATTAACTATGCGAGTGTTGGCACTTTCATCACAAAAGGGGGGCTCGGGCAAAACCACCCTTTCCGGCCATCTGGCCGTACAGGCGCAGCTTGCGGGCGCGGGCCCCGTCTGCCTGATCGACATCGATCCGCAAGGGTCGCTGGCCGACTGGTGGAACGAGCGCGAGGCAGACATGCCCGCCTTCGCCCAGACCACCGTGGCACGCCTTGCCGCCGACCTCGAAGTGCTGCGCCAGCAGGGCTTCCGTCTTGCCGTCATCGACACGCCGCCCGCCATCACCATGGCGATCCAGAGCGTTATCCAGGTGGCTGAGCTGATCGTCATTCCGACGCGTCCCAGCCCGCACGACCTGCGCGCCGTGGGCGCTACGGTCGACCTTTGCGAGCGCGCGGGCAAGCCGCTCATCTTCGTCGTGAACGGCGCGACGCCGAAGGCCCGGATCACCTCCGAGGCTGCCGTCGCCCTGTCGCAGCATGGCACGGTCGCCCCGGTCACCGTCCATCACCGCACCGACTTCGCGGCATCGATGATCGACGGCCGCACCGTCATGGAAATCGATCCCAAGGGCAAATCCGCCAATGAGGTCGTCCAGCTTTGGTCCTACATTTCGGACCGGCTCGAGAAGAATTTCCGCCGTACCGTATTTTCGGCGCCGGGGCTTGTAGCGCCCCAGGCCGCCATGCCCCGCGCCGCCGGCTTCGGCCGCCGCGTCGCCGGTTAAGGGGAGTTGCGTATCATGTCAGAGACAAAGCCTTTCGCCTCGCTCTCCTCAGGCCTTCTCGCCCGCAAGGGCATGGCTAAGCCGGCCATGCGTCCGCAGGGCTTCGGCCATTTCGGCGGCATCGAGGATCTCGGCTGGAACGACATGGGCGGTGCCGCCCAGCCCGCTCCGGAAGACATGCCCGAGCGTCAGCCGAGCTCCATCGCCGCCCTTACGCCCGGCCCGGTAACGGAAATCGCCGCCGCGCCGGAACCCGCGCCCGCGGTTGTCGCGCAACAGCGCGATCTCGCCAACCAGTTCGAAGCGCCCGCGCCAGTCGTGGAAGCACCGAAGCCCGCCCGCACCAAGCGGCAGGCGCTTGAAGGCGTAAAGACGGAAGCCGCGCTGCCGAAGAGCCGCGTCGCACCCGGTACCAAGGGGAAGGCGGCTTTCACGCTGCGTCTCGATCCCGAACGGCATCTTCGCCTGCGGCTCGCCTGTGCGGTGACCCGCCGTTCCGCGCAGATGATCGTGACGGAGGCGCTCGACACCTATCTGGACGGCCTGACGGAACTCGACAGCGTCACGCCCGCCAAGACTCACTGACGCCACTTGAAGGGAGGGGTAACAGGATGAACGGCTTTACTCTACGGATCACGGCTTCGGCCCTCGTTATCGGTCTTTCGACCGTGGGCTGCCAGCAATCCGACGAAGCGCAGCGCCCATCCGCCCTCTCTTCCGAGGCGCCCCAGAAGCGTGACGCCGCGGGCCTCTACGATCAGGCGCAGCGGGAATATAAGAAGGGCGATCTCGCCCTCGCGTTGAGCCTGATGGAAAAGGCGGTGGAATATTCGCCGCGCGATGCGGGCTACCGCATGGGCCTGGCGGAACTTTACCTGCGGAGCGGCCGCTTCGTCGCCGCGGAGCGCACCTTCGCGGACGTCGTGAGCCTTTATCCCGAAAATGAACGGGCCAGCCTCTACCTCGGCCTCGTGCAGGCGGCGCAGGGCAAGACCATGGACGCGCTCTCCGGGCTGGAACAGCTGGAAGGGCGTGCGAAGCCGGACGATATCGGCCTTGCTTATGCCCTGGCAGGCAATACGGATCGCGCCATCGCCCTGCTTGAAGAGGCGGCTCGCTCGCCGCAGGCCAATGCGCGCGTCCGGCAGAATCTTGCGCTGGCTTATGCGCTTTCGGGCAATTGGGCGAAGGCCAAGGCGATCGCGTCCCAGGATCTTTCGCCAATGGAGGCCGAGCGGCGGCTCGCCCAGTGGGCAGCGTTGAGCAGCGCCGCAAATCAGAATGCGCGCGTGGCCGCCTTTTTCGGCGTGACGCCGGTGGAAGATTCCGGCCAGCCTGTTCGTCTCGCGCTTTCGCAGCCTGCCGAGACCACCGCCTATGCCGAAACTGCACCCGCCTCTCCGGTCGTAACGGCCGAAGCCGCGCCGGAGCCGATGGAGCAAGCCTCATACATCACGCCCGCCGAAGTGCCTGCTTATACCCCTCCGGCACCCATCGTGGAGCCTGTCATGCCTGTTCGGCAGGCCGTCGCTACGGCCACTCGCAAGGCACCGGCGCAGACTGGACGCTATGTGGTTCAGATCGGCGCTTTCGGGTCGCGCGGCCAGGCGGAGGCGGCCTGGAAGGTCGCGCAGCGCCGTTACGGCTTCGCGGCGAGCCGCCAGATCATCACCACCGTGATCGTGCCGGAAGGAAAAGGCGTATTTCATCGCCTTGCCGTGCAAGGCTTTGGAACGGCTGCCGAAGCCATGCGTACTTGCAGGACCGTGAAAGGCAAGGGAGGCGACTGCTTCGTCCGCCCGTTGGCGGGAGGCGCGTTACCAGCCCGGATCGCCGCCCGCCGCTAAATTATAAAGTTCCCTCGGGATGGGCGGTCGGGGGCCAAACCGGCCGCCCTTTTTATGCCCGGGTGAGAAGATCGAGACAGGCCATCCGCACCGCGACGCCTGCTTCCACCTGCTGAAGAATGAGCGAGCGTTCCGGATCGTCGGCGATGTCGCTGTCGATCTCGACCCCCCGGTTCATGGGGCCGGGGTGCATGACGA
>DATDNN010000117.1:0-3132 GCA_036518255.1 Allosphingosinicella sp.
TGAGTTCGAGCGGGCGATAGCGCCGCAGCTCGCCAACGTTCCCGATGCGCGCGTGTCCTTCCGCTCCCAGTTTGGCGGCGGCCGCGACATCATGGTGACGCTCGGCAGCGACGATCCGGTGAAGCTTCAGGAAACGGCGAACAAGCTGGTCCAGGAAATGGCCCGCCTGCCGGAAATCAGGGCGCCGCGGGTCAATGGCGACCTTCAGCGTCCGGAAATCACGATCAAGCCGCGCCTCGATTTGGCGGCGGAGCTTGGCGTGACGACCGGCGCGCTCAGCAACGCCATCCGCATCGCGACGCTCGGCGATATCGATCAGAACAGCGCTAAATTCTCGCTGTCCGACCGTCAGATACCGATCCGGGTGTCGCTGAACGAAAATGCGCGCGCACGGCTGTCGACAATCGAGAACTTGCCGGTGCCGACGACGGCCGGCGGATCGGTGCCGCTGAAGCTCGTCGCCGACATCGGCTTCGGCGCCGGCCCGACCCGCATCGACCGCATGAACCAGCAACGCCGCGTGACGATCGGCGCCGATCTCGCGCCCGGCATCGTCAGCGGCCAGGCCTGGACGAAGATCAACCAGCTGCCGACCATGAAGAACCTGCCGCTCGGCGTGAACCAGGTCGTGTCCGGTATGCAGAAGTGGCAGGGCGAGCTGATCCAGAGCTTCATCATCGCGGTGATCTCCGGTCTGTTCATGGTCTTCGCGGTGCTGGTGCTCCTCTACAAGCGCCTGATGCCGCCGTTCGTGAACATGGGCTCGCTGCTGCTCGCGCCGCTCGGCGGCACGCTCGCCCTGCTCGTGACCGGCAATCCGATTTCGCTGCCCGTCTACATCGGCATCCTGATGCTGCTCGGTATTGTCGCCAAGAACTCCATCCTCCTCATCGACTTCGCGCTCGAGGAGATGGAGAAGGGCGTCGATAAGGAGACCGCGATCATCGATGCCGGTCACAAGCGCGCCCAGCCGATCGTGATGACGACCGTCGCGATGGTCGCGGGCATGGTGCCGACCGCGCTCGCCCTCTCCGGCGACAGTGCATGGCGCGCGCCGATGGGCATCACCGTCATCGGCGGCCTGCTGCTGTCGACGGTGCTGACCCTGGTGCTGGTGCCGGCCACCTTCTCGCTCGCCCTCGGTCTCGAGAAGCGGATCGCCAAGCATGGCCGCAAGCTCCTCACCTACAAGGGACCGGAGGATCACGGCCCCGCCGTCCAGCCGGCGGAGTGAACCAAATGGGCGGCCGGACGATATAGAGGGCATGCGCCACCTCGCTTCGTCCGGCCTCTCACGCCTCAATCCCGTTCAGGGTGGCGCGCGCGGCATGCGCATCGTGGCGACCGGCATGCTGGTCGCGATGGCCGCGCTCTTCGCGCTCGCCACCTGGATGCTGCCGGTCCACCCGGCCTGGGCCTATGTGAAGGCCTTTGCCGAAGCCGCCATGGTGGGCGGCCTTGCCGACTGGTTCGCGGTGACGGCGCTGTTCCGCCACCCGCTCGGCCTGCCCATCCCGCACACGGCGATCATTCCGCGCAACAAGGACCGGATCGGCGACACGCTCGCCCTGTTCCTCAAGGACAATTTCCTCACCCCTTCCGTCGTGGCGCGGCGCATGGGCGGGGTGGACGTGGCGGGCGCGGTCGGCCGCTTCCTTGCCAACCCGCCGAGCCAGGGGCGGCTGCGCGAAGGCGCATCCCGGCTCATCGTGGACATATTGGAGGCGCTGGATCAGGAGCGCCTGGGCGGGATGGTGAAGAGCGCCATTTCCTCGCGCATCCGCGCCCTCCAGATATCCCCCGTGCTCGGCCAGTCTCTGGAAGCCGCCATGGACGAGAACCGGCACATCCCCGTTCTCGACAATATCGTCACCTGGGCCGGGCGAACGCTGGACGCCAATGAGGATATCATCCGCGAGATGGTACACGAGCGGGCGGGCTGGGTGATGCGCCTCGCCGGGATCGACGACCGTCTGGCCGACGCGATCATCGACGGGCTCCGCCGCCTCACCATCGACATGGCGGTCGATCCCCAGCATCCCCTGCGCCTCAGCGCGGAGGAGGGGCTGGCGCGTTTCGCCGCGAACCTGCGCAGCGACCCCGAGACGCAGGCCAAGGTCGAGGAGATGAAGAACGGCATCGTCGACAATGAGGCGGTGATGAAATGGATGGACGGCCTGTGGGAGAATGCCCGCACCGGCCTCCTCAACGCCGCGCGCGATCCGGACGCGGCGATGGCCGGCAAGTTCGGCGAGGCGCTCCGCCAGCTCGGCGCCACCTTGCAGGAAGATGCGCGCCTCAAGGCCACGATCAACCAGTTCGCCCGGCGCGCGGTCGTCGGGGTGGTCGCGAGCTATGGCAGCGGCATCGTCGCGCTCGTTTCGGAAACGGTGCGGGGATGGGATGCGCGCACGATCACCGGGCGCCTCGAAAATGCAGTCGGCCGCGACCTGCAATATATCCGGATCAACGGGACGTTGGTGGGCGGGCTCGTCGGCCTTCTCATCCATACGGGAGAGGTGTGGTTGTAACCGGAGTGCTCCGGCGGAGGCCGGAGCCCAGTTTCGCGGAACTGTGCCGCTGGGCTCCGGCTTTCGCCGGAGCACAAGGGGGCTGGTCGGCCCGTCGGGCGTGTCCCGGTAAACGCCCTCGTCACCCTGAACCCTTCGACGCGGTTCAGGGCATGCTTGGTTCAGGGTCCATCGCCGGGCATCGCGATGTCACCGGGATGGATGCTGAAACGAGTTCAGCATGACGGCGGGGGTGGTAACGCCGATCCCGTTTACCCGCACATCGGTGACTCAGGGCCGCTTCACCAGATCGTCGATCCGGTAAGCGGCGATGGCGTCGGCGATCCGCCGTTCGTTCGTCTGCGTGTCGCGATTGATGCAGCCGGGGTAGAATTGCACCGTCCGCTCGCCTTCCGGGCCCCGCCACTTGATATGGTAGTAAGGAAGGTCGGTGATGGTGTTGTCGCATTGCTGGCTGATGTCGGTTTCGCCGACGACGGCGGGGCGGAGCGGGGCGAGGATCCTTTCGACCTCTTCGAACGTGCCCGGCGCGCCCGGGCGCTGCACCGGCTGTTCGACGCGGGTGAAGCGCACCGGCCGGAAATCGATCCGGTCGGTCTGG
>DATDNN010000118.1:0-4869 GCA_036518255.1 Allosphingosinicella sp.
CGACCGCAATCTCGTCGCCATCGAGGATCGCCTTGGCGTCTATATCGCCGCACGCGGCAGCCGCGTGCAGATCGAGGGCGAGCCCGAAGCCGCCGCCCGCGCGCGCGATGTGCTGCAAGGTCTCTATAACCGGCTCGACGAAGGTCACGATATTGACGCCGAGGCGGTGAGCGCCGTCATCGCCATGTCGGGTCAGCCGACGCTCGACGGGATCGTCAGCGACGTTTCCGAACCGCCCAAGGTGATGATCCGCACACGCAAGAAGACGATCGTGCCGCGCTCCGTCACCCAGGCGCATTATATGGAAGCGCTCGCCCGCGACGATCTGATCTTCGCGCTTGGGCCGGCGGGCACCGGCAAGACTTATCTCGCCGTCGCGCAGGCCGTGCAGCAATTGATCGGCGGATCGGTGGATCGGCTGATCCTGTCGCGTCCCGCCGTGGAGGCGGGCGAGCGGCTGGGCTTCCTGCCCGGTGACATGAAGGAGAAGGTCGATCCCTATCTCCGCCCGCTCTACGACGCCCTCTATGACATGCTACCCGCCGAACAGGTGGAGCGGCGCATCGCGAGCGGCGAGATCGAGATCGCGCCCATCGCCTTCATGCGCGGCCGGACGCTCGCCGACGCCTTCATCATCCTCGACGAGGCGCAGAATACCACGCCGCAGCAGATGAAGATGTTCCTCACCCGCTTCGGCATGCGCAGCCGCATGGTCGTGTGCGGCGATCCGTTGCAGGTCGATCTTCCCAATCCCGGCATGTCTGGCCTCGCCGACGCGGTGGAGCGGCTCGACGGCGTGCAGAAGATCGCGACCATCCGCTTCGGCGCGGGCGATGTCGTTCGCCACCCGCTCGTCGGGCGGATCGTCGAGGCCTATGAGGGGCCGATCGCGTGACTGCTTCGCAACTCTATTCCCGTTCGCTTCGAGCGAAGTCGAGAAGCGCCCGTGCTGATGCTTCTCGACTTCGCTCGAAGCGAACGGCGGAGGCGGGGCGGTGATCACGGTCGAATCCGACGCAGGAGACGAATGGGGCGATCGAACGCGCTGGGCCGATCTTGCGAACAGGGCGGTGGAAACCGCGATCCGGTATAGCGACCGGCCCACTCTGATCGACAGCGCCCTTTCCGTCGAAGTCTCGGTCAAGTTCACGCACGACAATGAGGTGCAGGCGCTGAACGCCGCCTATCGCGGCAAGGACAGGCCGACCAACGTCCTCTCCTTCCCGATGCTGGACGCCGAACTGCTCGATTCGCTCGTGAAGGCCGACGGAGGCGAGATATTGTTGGGCGACATCGTGCTCGCGGAGGGCGTGTGCGCGCGCGAGGCGGAGGAGAAGGGCGTTGCGATGGAGATCCACGCCGCCCATCTGATCGTGCACGGCACGCTCCATCTGCTCGGCTACGACCATATGGAGGATGACGAAGCGGAACGGATGGAGGCGATCGAACGCGCCGCCCTTTCCGCCATCGGCATCGCTGATCCCTATCACGTTGAAGAGGTTCAATCTTAAAAGACATGGACGACGATTCCAGTACCGGCGCCCGGGACAACGGGCGCACTTTCTGGGGAGGCCTTCGGCACTTCCTGTTCGGCGACGATGGCGAGACGACGCTCCGCGACCAGATCGAGGAAGCGATCGAAAGCCACGAGGGCGAGGTGCCGGCCGTCGGCGATCTGACGCCCGTGGAGCGGCAGATGCTCCGCAACCTCCTGCATTTCGGCGAAAGCACGGTGTCCGACATCGCGGTGCCGCGCGGGGACATCATCGCGGTTCCCTCCACCGCCACGTTCGACGCACTGGTGTCGGCCTTCGCCGAGGCGGGGCATAGCCGCCTGCCGGTCTATCGCGAGAGCCTCGATGAAGTGATCGGCATGGTCCATGTGAAGGACGTCTTTGCCCTGAAGGTTGATGGCGCGACGCCGCCCGCCGACATCGCCGCCCTCATCCGCGCGCCGCTATTCGTGCCGGAATCGATGGGCGTGCTCGACCTCCTCGCCCGGATGCGGAGCGAACGCGTCCATCTTGCCATCGTCGTGGATGAATTTGGCGGAACCGAAGGGCTCGTCACCATCGAGGATGTGGTCGAGGAAATCGTCGGCGAGATCGAGGACGAGCATGACGAGGAGCCGCAGGGCCTGCTGATCCCGCTGGAAGACGGCATCTGGGACGCCGACGCGCGCGCCGAGCTGGAGGATGTCGCCGAACAGGTCGATGCGCGCCTCGCGGTGGTCGAGGAGGATGTCGATACGCTGGGCGGGCTCGCCTTCGTCCTCGCGGGACACGTGCCGCAGGCGGGCGAGATCGTCGAACATCCAAGCGGCTGGCGGCTCGAGATCACCGACAGCGACACACGCCGCGTCAACCGCCTGCGCCTCCACGCGCCGGAGGAGGTCGCCGCCGCCGATTGAGACCCCGCTACATCGCGCCCATGAGACCGATGAGGGCGAAGAACAGGGCGAAGGCGATGAGCGCGAAGAGGAGGAGCAGCGCGGCCCGCCACAAGGCCCCGAAGCGCGAGAGGCCGTAGGCGCCCTTCAGCTGCCGGTACATGTGGACGGGGGGCACGAAGGCGATCGCGATTGCGATCCAGCCTTCGGAAAGGCCGATCACTCTGAGGAGCGATAGAAGCACCGTTCCGAGCGTCATGAAGGCGATCGAATAGGTGACGAACACTGTATGGTCGTACATGCGGTGCCGCCGACCCCGGAACAAGAAGAGCAGGGCGACGAACGGCACGGAAAGCGGAATGAGCGCCCAGGAGAATTTATAGGCGTTGTTCTGCAGCTTGTAGAGGACGAGATCGGGATTGGAGCGCGCCTTTTCGAAGGCGTGGCGGAGCCAGTTCCCGCCCGTCATCTGGAAGGTATCGGCATCGCCCGTCGCGATCTTGAGCGCCGCCGCCTCGCGCTGGGCATCGGCGAGATCCTGGCGGATGTCGCGGGTATCGGCCCCCTTCGCGGCGGCGTCGTCGCGCTGTTTCTCGAGCGCGGCGACCCTGGCGTCGGCCCGCGCGCGCTCGGCCTGGACCTGCGCCATGTCCGGCCGGTTGAAATTGGTATGGAACGGCCCGCCCACGGTGCTGAACGTCACGAACATCAGGAAGGCGGAGAAGAGGAAGAGGGCCATGGGCGACACGAATTTCGCCCGTTCGCCCTCGACATAGCGGTGGGTGAGATCGCCTGGCCGCCAGGCGAGCAGCGGCAGGGTGCGCCAGATCTTCCCGTCGAGATGGAGGATGCCGTGCGCGAGATCGTGCCACCAGGCGAGGAGCGAGCGATGGACATGCGCCGCCTGCCCGCAGGCGTGGCAATAATCGCCGGCAAGCGGCGTTCCGCAATTGAGGCAGACGCCATGGCCGGGATGAGGGGAGGCCTCTCCAGCCTTCGGCTCCACGGCGCGGGCGATCATGCCGCCCGTCGCAAGATCGCCCACCGCTTCCATGCCTTCACCGCCCATAATCACCCCGTTTCTTTTCCCTCTCATGCCGCACTTCGCGCGAAGACGAAAGCCATGCTATCGGTTCGCTCATGACCAAGACCGGCCTCCTCGGCGGCTCCTTCAATCCAGCGCATCGGGGGCATCGCAAGATCAGCCGACAGGCATTGGCCGCGCTCGGCCTCGACGAGGTCTGGTGGCTGGTTTCGCCCGGCAATCCGCTGAAATCGGAGGCAGGGATGGCGCCGCTTTCCGCCCGCTTCGCCTCGGCTCGGCGCGCGGCGCGCGGTCTTCCGATCCGCGTCACCGCGATCGAGCAGGCGCTTGGCACGCGCTACACGGCCGATACGCTGAAGGCGCTCCGCCGCCGCTTTCCGGACCGGCAGTTCGTCTGGCTGATGGGCGCAGACAATCTGGCGCAGTTCCACCGCTGGAAAAACTGGCGGGAAATCGCCCGAACCGTTCCGATTGCGGTGCTCGCCCGTCCGGGATATAAAGGCGCTGCCCATGCGGCACGCGCCATGGGCTGGCTGCGGCGCTTCGTCCGGCCCGCAGACCAGGCTCGGTACTGGACGAAGTGGAGATTGCCGGCACTCGTGCTGCTCGACCTGCCGCTCGATCCGACCTCCGCCACGGCCCTGCGCGCCGCCGAACCGCGCTGGCACGAAAAGTTGCCCGGAACGTTTGACACCAAGGCCCTTCGCGACGGCGTGACGCGAAGGCGATTGCGATAAGGAGGCATTTTGCCCGCACCATCCCCCGCCCCGTCCGCAGACGGCGGCAAAGACCAGGTCGAAGCCCTGCACGACCTCGTGATGCGCTCGCTCGACGACGACCAGGCGGTCGAAGTCGTCAGTATCCCGCTCTCCGGCAAATCCAGCATCGCCGACTATATGGTGGTCGCGAGCGGCCGTTCCTCGCGGCAGGTCGCCTCGATGGCGCAGAAACTGCAGGAGCGGATCAAGCGCGAGCTGGGCCGCAACGTCCGGATCGAGGGCCTGCCGGTCGCCGACTGGGTGCTGATCGACGCCGACGATGTGATCGTCCACCTTTTCCGCCCGGAAGTGCGCAGCTTCTACAATCTCGAGCGCATGTGGGCGTTCGAGGAGAGCGGCGGGCAGGCCGGCGCCGCCGGGGTGTGATGACATGCACAATCCCCCTCCCCCTTGATGGGGGAGGGCGGGGTGGGGGTGATCTACGGCGTAGAGTGCCACCCCTTCCGGAAACATCACCCCTCCCCAACCCCTCCCCATCGAGGGGAGGGGCTTAATGCTCCTCCACATCATCGCGCGCGGGAAGATCGGCCGGGGTCCGGAAGCGGAACTGGTCGAACGCTATCTGAAGCGTATCTCCTGGCCCGTGAAGATCACAGAGCTTCCCGAAAGCGGCGGATCGCCGCCGCCGCCCGCGCCGGGCAGCGTCACCATCCTGC
>DATDNN010000119.1:0-2133 GCA_036518255.1 Allosphingosinicella sp.
AGCCGCTCACCAGCGGCATATGGCTCGGCGACTGGTCGGCGCCGGACCTACTAAGCCCGATCCAGCGCGCGCAGACCGATAATTCGGACGTCATCTCCTTCCACAATTACGGCACCGCACAGGATTTCGTGACGCGCGTCAAATGGCTGAAGGCGATGGGACGGCCGCTCCTTTGCACCGAATTCATGGCGCGGCCCGCAGGCAGCACCTTCCAGGAGATCCTGCCTCCCGCCAAGGAGCATGGCGTCGGCGCATTCTGCTGGGGCCTCGTGCGCGGTAAGACACAGACGCACCTTCCCTGGGACAAATGGGAACCCCCGGCCCCGGTCGCAAACGACGTCTGGTTCCACGATATCTTCCATGAAGACGGCACGCCGCACGATCCGGCGGAAGTCGAATTCCTTCGTCTTTTGAGCGCGCTGGACGACAAGATGTCGGCCTGAACCGGAAAGGGGGCGGCGAAAAGCGGCCTCCGCTTCAACCGAAACGCGCTTTCCTGCGTTCTGCCTCCCGCCGTTCACCGGGAGATCTTGCGCACATCATGTTGAGCCGCTCGCCTTCGATACGCTGCGTTGCCGACTGCAAGGCCATTCTGGGCGAAGGGCCGGTGTGGGTCGTGCGCGAACAGGCACTCTATTGGGTGGACATCAAGGGATCGCGCCTGTTCCGGCTGTCCGAACACGGCGGGGTTACGTCATGGGATATGCCCGAGCCGGTCTGCTCGCTGGCGCCGCGGGCGGCGGGCGGCTTTATTGCGGGAACTCGGAGAGGTTTCGCATTCGTTGAGCCGGAGAACGGCCTATTCGAGAGGCTGGGTGATCTGGAAGCCCATCTTCCCCGCAACCGGATGAATGACGGCAAGGTGGACCGGCAGGGCCGCTTCTGGGCCGGGACGATGGACGATGCCGAGGAAGAGGCAACGGGATCGCTCTACCGGCTGCATGCCGATCTTAACCCCCACCGCATCGACGAAGGCTATCTGGTGACGAACGGCCCTGCTTTTTCACCCGATGGTCGCATTCTCTATCATACGGATTCGGCCCGCCGCACGATCTACGCTTTCGATCTCGACGAACACGGCGAGGTCGCGAACAAGCGCGTTCTCGCCCGGTTCGGGGAAGAGCATGGCCATCCCGACGGCATGACCGTCGATGCCGAAGGCGCGATCTGGGCGGGCTTCTGGGACGGATGGTGCGTGCGCCGCCTGTCGTCCGACGGGGAGATGCTCCGGACGCTCCGCTTGCCCGTACAGCGCCCGACAAGCTGCGCCTTCGGAGGTAAAGATCTCGACCGTCTCTACGTCACCTCGGCCCGGATCGGCCTCGACGAACGCGCGCTGGAGGATCAGCCATGCGCAGGCGGATTGCTCCTGATCGAAGGCGTAGGCCGGGGACTTCCCGAACGTCCTTTTGCAGGATGAACGATGGCACTTGAAATCACGCCCCCACCTTCGCCCGCTCCCCAAGCCGGCCTTCGTAGCGAAGCCTTCGGCCGCCTTCCCGATGGGCGGCGCGTCGAGGCGATCACCTTGTCCAACACCCGTGGCATGTGGGTGCGCATCATCACCTATGGCGCGGCCATTCAATCGGCTGTGATGCCCGACCGCGAGGGGCGGTTTGCCGACGTGACACTCGGCCACGCATCAATCGAGGGCTATCTCGCCGGAACGAACTATTTCGGTGCGACGGTGGGCCGCGTCGCCAATCGGATCGCAAGGGGGCAATTCTCGCTCGACGGCAAGACCTATCAGGTTCCGGTGAATAACGGGCCGAACGCTCTTCATGGCGGCGCGGATGGGTTCGACCGGCGGCTCTGGACGGTCCTATCGGCGAATGATGGCGCCGCTCCTAGCGTGACGCTGGGCCTTACGAGCGCGGACGGTGACCAGGGCTTTCCCGGTACGCTCGCCGTCACCGCCACCTACGCGCTTGGCGAGGATAACGCCCTGACCGTGGACTATCGCGCGGCGACCGATCGGCCGACCATCGTCAACCTCACCAATCATGCCTATTGGAACCTGGCGGGCGAAGGATCGCCCGAAGGCGCGATGGGCCACCGCCTCACCATTCCCGCCGATCATTACCTGCCGACGGACGCGCAGGCCATTCCGACGGGGGAGTTTCGCGGCGTTAC
>DATDNN010000120.1:0-5149 GCA_036518255.1 Allosphingosinicella sp.
GGGTCGCGAGACGGGAGATCTTCCTTTCGACGCGCTGCGCATCGTGGCGGCCGAATGCGCCATTCCGCACACCTTCATCCGCGACCATATCGAAGGCTTCGCGATGGACGCCCGCGACTGGCGGCCGCGCAGGGAGGCGGAGCTTCTCCAATATTGCTATCATGTCGCGGGCGCGGTCGGCTGCATGATGGCGGTGCTGATGGGGGTCGATCCCGCCGACGCCGATACGCTCGATCGCGCCTGCGATCTCGGCATTGCCTTCCAGCTCGCCAATATCGCCCGCGACCTGCTGGACGACGACGCGATCGGCCGCTGCTATCTGCCGGGCGACTGGCTCGCCGAGTTCGGCATTCCGCCGGGCGAGCATATGCGGCCGGAGCATCGCCCGCACATGGCCGTCGCGGCAGGCCGCCTCTGCGCCCTTGCCGAACGCTATGAAGCCTCCGCGCGCACCGGCGCGAAACGCCTGCCCTTCCGCGCCCGTTGGGCGGTCCTGTCCGCCGCCAACATCTATGGCGCGATCGCCCGCGAGGTGGCGCGGCGCGGGACGCAGGCCTGGGACCGGCGCGTAGTGATCGGCAAGGCGGAAAAGCTCCGCCACGTCGCGGCGGCGCTCAAGGAGGCGCGTTTCCCGCCGAGGGAAGAGGCGCCCCGCGACGGCCTCTGGACGCGCCCGGCCTAATTCCCTCTACCCTTGCGGGAGAGAGGCTAATTTTTGGGCTTTCGCATTTCCTTGGCCGCGCTTTGAGCGAGCTCTGCCTTCAGCACCTCGGGCCGGGGCGCCCAGAGGAATCCGAAGCTCACTGATCCGTGCTTGCCCTCGGTCGCATGGTGGAGGCGGTGCGCCTGCACGATCCGCTTCATATAGGCCGAGCGCGGCACGTAACGGTGGGCGAGCCGCTTGTGCACGATCACGTCGTGAAAGCCGAAATAGATGGCGCCGTAAGCCGCGATCCCCGCGCCCGTCCATGTCGCCCAGTCGCCCCAACCGAGCTGGACGCCGCCGAGGAGCAGCAGGATGGAAGGGACGGCGAAGATCGCGGCATAGAGATCGTTCGCCTCGAACGGGCCCGTTCTTTCGCGGTGGTGGCTCTTGTGGAGGAACCAGCCCGGCCCGTGCATCACCCAGCGATGGGCGGCATAGGCGACACCCTCCATCGCGGCGAAGGTGAGGAGGAAGAGAAGGATTCCGGTGGAAGTGGACATGGCGCCCATATAGGCTGCTTCAACGCGTCTGTCAGGCTCCGCCGGATGGGGCGGGCGACGGGGCGGCGGGCGCGGCTTCGGGCCCGGCTGGCTCCGGGCTCCCCTGCGGATCCAGCAGGGCGGCGGTTTCGATCGTGTCGAGCGCGCGGCGGGCGGCGACATAGCGGCGCGCGTCCGCGATCCAATTGGCCGCCGCCGCGCGGCCCGGCATGCGCAGCACTTCGGCAAGGGCGACGTCGACCTGCCCCGCCTCCAGCCGCTGCGTCGCGCGGTTCAGCCGCTCGGCGGGCAATGTGGAGGGCGATCCCGTCTTGCGGATGGTGACGAGCGATCCGAATTCCGCCTTGAACGCCGTCCACCAATTTTCGTCCGGCGCCCGCCCGGCAAGGGACGGGCCGACGGCTTTCAGGCCTTCCTGCAACTCCTGCAGCGTCACCGGCTCCCGCGCCGCCGCGATGATCGTGCCGACCGCCTGCGGCTGCGTGCCCCCGAAGCGCTGGCGGAGCAGCCCCTCGATATAGCCCAGCGCCACGCCGCGATCGAGCGCGCGGCGCGCGGCGAAGGCGACGAGCAGCCCTTCGGCCCGGTCGGCATTGCCGACGGCGGCCTGCGACTGGCTGGCAAGCTCGGCCACGCGCTGTTCGAGGAAGGCGACGCGGCGCGACACTTCTGGATCGAGGACCAGGGTGCCGGGCGCGGCGGCGTTCTGCTGCGGCGGAGGGGGCGCGGCGGCGGCCGGTTGCGGCGCCGGAGCCGGATTGCCGATGCCGAGATAGCGTGCCGCATCGTCCCAGCGGGTCAGCAGCCAGGCCATGGCCGCGAGGCCGATCAGGAAAGCGAGGAGCGGGAGGAGGAAAAGGCCGAGCAGCCCCCGCCGCCGGGGTTCGCGCACCGGCGCCGCCGCGCGGTCGAAGCTGGGATCAGTCATGTCCATTCCCGCCATCCTGAACCTTCAAGAGGCGCGCCGCAAGTTTCAGCAATATCGCATCGTCCGGCACAGGCGCTGCATCGAGGCGCGCCCATCCCGTTCCCGCCGCCTGCGCCACCGCCTCGCTCAAGGCGGCGATCCGCACGCTATTGCGGGCGATACCGGCTTCGGCCACGAGCCGCGCGAAGAGCCGCGCCGCCCGGGGGGAGTGGAGAAGCACCAGCGCCCCTTCGCCGAGCGCAGCCACTGCCGCCGGGGGCAGATGCTCCGCCGCGTCGGAGGCATAGACGGGGAGGTGGTGAATGCCGTTGCGCGTCTGCGGAATATGTTCGCGCCCGCAGAGGTGCAGGAGGCGCGCGTCGCTCCGGACGTCCCGCAGCAGCGCTTCGACCCCGGCGGGGCCGGCGCGCACGTCCGCGAAACCCGCCTGGCGCGCCGCTGCCGCCGTCGCTTCGCCCACGGCATGGACGGGCAGATGGCGGTAGCGGGCAAGCCCGGCACCGCCATGGCGCAGGGCGTTGGCGCTGGTGAGGAGCAAAGCATCGAACCCGGCGGGGTCGGGAGGGATCCAGGCGAGCGGGCGCACGGTGAACAGCGGCGCGAGGATGGGCGTCAGGCCGAGCGCGCGCGCCCGCGCTGCGCTCTCGCTCGCCCCCGGTTCGGGGCGGAGCAGGAGGGTCTGGCTGCTCACCCGGCGAACAGGCTCCGCAACGCGGGACTGGCGGCGTCGAGCAGGATGGCCGCGAGGCGCGCAGGCGCGTCCTCATCGTCCAGCGCGAACAGGATTTCGCCCGCCTGCCGCTCCCGCCCGTCATTGGTGAGGATTTCGGCGCGCAGGAATATGTCTTCGCCCGAAAGCGTGGCGAGCGCGGCGACGGGCGAGCGGCAATCCCCCCCAAGTGCGGCGAGCAGGCGCCGCTCTGCGCGCACGCAAAGGCTGGTGGGCCGGTGATCGATGGCCTCCACCAGGCGGCGGACGTCCCGATTGTCCGCCAGCACTTCGATCCCCACTGCGCCCTGCGAGGGGGCGGGCAGCATATCCTCAATCGCCGTTCCGATCGTTTCCCCCAGCCGGTCGAGCCCGGCGGCGGCGAGCAGGGTGGCGTCCGCTTCGCCTTCGTCAAGCTTGCGCAGGCGGGTCGCGACATTGCCGCGAATCGGCACGATATGGAGGTCCGGCCGCCGGGCGAGCAGCTGCGCGGCGCGGCGGGGCGAGGAGGTGCCGATCCGCGCGCCGTCCGCCAGCGCGTCGAGGCTCTCCGCGCCGACCAGCCGGTCGCGCACGTCGGCGCGCGGCAGCATCGCGGCGATGATGAGGGCGGCCGGGCGGATCGTCTCCACATCCTTCATCGAATGGACGGAGATGTCGGTGCGCCCGTCGAGCAGGCAGCGGTCCAGCTCCTTCGTCCACAAGGCCTTGCCGCCGACTTCGGCGAGCGGCCGGTCCTGAATGACGTCGCCCGTCGTCGTGATCGGCACGATCTCGATGTCGGCGTCCGAAAGGCCATGCGCGGCTTTCAGCGCCTCGGCGGCCATGTGAGCCTGGGCGAGCGCGAGCGGCGATCCGCGCGTTCCGATGCGAAGGGGATGGTTCATCGGCGCTTGTGCTAGCTTCATTCATCGGAACCTTCCAGCCCGTCATTCCGGACTTGATCCGGCATCCATGAAGAGGGGCTCTCCTTAGGAAGCTGTGTTCATGGATGCTGACTTTCGTCAGCATGACGGTTGTGGCAGGGACGGGCCATGAGCCTGATCCTCGGCCTTGAATCGAGCTGCGACGAAACCGCCGCCGCCCTTGTCACTTCGGATCGCCGCATCCTCGCGCAGCGCGTCGCGGGGCAGGAAAGCGCGCACCGGCCGTTCGGCGGCGTCGTTCCCGAAATCGCCGCGCGCGCCCATGTCGAGATATTGCCCTCGCTGATCGACGACGTGCTCACCGAAGCCGGTATCGGCATCGGCGATGTCGACGCGATCGCCGCGACGGCGGGGCCTGGCCTCATCGGCGGAGTCATGGTCGGGCTGATGGCGGGCAAGGGCCTCGCGCTCGCCGCAGGCAAGCCGCTTGTCGCGGTCAACCATCTCGAAGGCCATGCCCTTTCGCCGATGCTGACCGATCCGGACCTCGCCTTTCCCTATCTCCTGCTGCTGGTCTCGGGCGGCCATTGCCAATTGCTGTTCGTCGAAGGCGTCGGCCGCTACCGGCGCCTCGCCACCACCATCGACGATGCGGCGGGTGAGGCGTTCGACAAGAGCGCGAAATTATTGGGCCTCGACTTTCCCGGCGGCCCGGCGGTGGAGAAGGCGGCGCTGGAAGGCGATCCGCATGCCGTGCCGCTGCCCCGCCCGCTCGTCGGCACGGTCGATCCCCATTTCTCCTTCGCCGGTCTCAAGAGCGCGGTCCTCCGGGCCAGCGAGTCCGGCCGCTACACCGTTCCCGATATCGCCGCCTCCTTCCAGCAGGCGGCGGTCGATTGCCTCGTCGACCGCACCAAACGCGCAATGCCGCAGGCCGCAGGCGCGACGGCTTTGGTCGTCGCGGGCGGGGTCGCCGCCAATCAGGCGGTGCGCGGCGGGCTTCAGGCGCTGGCGGCAGCCCACGGCCTGCCCTTCGTCGCGCCGCCGCTCTGGCTCTGCACCGACAATGCGGCGATGATCGCCTGGGCCGGGGCGCTGCGCTATGATGCGGGCCTGACGGATGGACTGGACGTGGCGGCGCGGGCGCGCTGGCCGCTCGATCCGGATGCGGAAAAGGCGCGGGGCGCGGGAGTGAAGGCATGAAATTGGGGGTGATCGGCGCGGGCGCCTGGGGCACCGCGCTCGCGCAAGTCGCGGCGGCCAAGGGCGACGCAACCTTGCTCTGGGCGCGCGAAACCGAAGTCGTCGAAAGCGTCAATGCGGCGCATGAGAACCGCCTGTTCCTCCCCGGTCTCGCGCTCAACCCCGCGATCCGCGCCACTGCCGATCTCAGCGACCTTGCCGCCTGCGACGCCCTGCTCGTGGTGACGCCCGCCCAGC
>DATDNN010000121.1:0-9737 GCA_036518255.1 Allosphingosinicella sp.
TTTCATGTTACTTTCGGCCATTGCGCTTTTGGCGCAAGCCGCGCAGCCGGCGCCTCTGGCGACCGATCCGCTGACCAAGGACCTTCATTGCCTCGCGGCGACCAGCGCGCTCGCAGGCGTTCCGGAGGCCGACGAAGGCACGAAGCAGGGCGCTCTCGTCCTTGCCACTTATTATCTCGGCCGGATCGACGGCCGGGCGCCCAATCTCGATCTTGGCGCACGCCTTCGGCAGGAGCAGCCAAAGCTCGAGGCCATGGATATGGAAACGCTGCTCAAATCCTGTGCTGCCGAAGCCCAGGCGCGCATGGACGCGGTCCAGAAGATTGGCGAGCAGGAAACAGCGGGTAAATAAAGCCCAAAGCCGCCATTACGTTATCATACGCCGCAGCGCCGCGATCCGGTCCGCCTCATGCGCGGGCTTGTCGCGGCGGATGCGGCTGATCCGCGGGAAGCGCATGGCGAGGCCCGATTTGTGGCGGCGGCTCTCGTGGATCGAATCGAAAGCCACTTCCAGGACCAGCGTCTTTTCCACTTCCCGCACCGGCCCGAAGCGCTGAACGGTGTTGGTGCGCACGAAGCGGTCGAGCCACATCAGCTCCTCGTCGGTGAAGCCCGAATAAGCTTTACCCACCGGCAGCAATTCGCCTTCTTCCGTCCAGCAACCGAACGTATAATCCGAATAATAGGATGAACGCTTCCCATTGCCGCGCTGGGCGTACATCAGCACGCAGTCGGCGGTGAGTGGATCGCGCTTCCATTTATACCAGTGGCCGACGCGGCGCCCCGCCACATAGGGACTGTCGCGGCGCTTCAGCATCACGCCTTCGATCGCGGCATCGCGGGCGCCGGCGCGCAGCCCCTCGAGCATATCGAAACTTTCCGCCTCGATGAGCGCCGAAAGATCGAAGCGGTCGGGATCAAGCCGCCCGATGAGCGTCTCCAGCCGGGCACGGCGCATTGTCCAGGGCAGTGCCCGTAGATCCTCGCCTGCGTCGATCAGAACATCGTAAAGGCGGACGAAGGCGGGATAATCGGCCAGCATCTTCTGCGACACGATCTTGCGACCCAGCCGTTGCTGAAGCGCGTTGAAGCTCGCCGCGGCGCCGCCATGTTCCGCCGCCCCCTGCGCCTCGCCCTTGACGAGCAGTTCGCCGTCGACAACGCCGTCCACTTCGAACGCGGCGGCGACTTCCGGAAAGCTCCGGGTGATGTCGTCGCCCGCGCGGCTGTAGAGCCGGGTCTCGCCCCCTGCCCGGACGATCTGGACACGGATGCCGTCCCATTTCCATTCGGCGGCATAATCCTCGAGCGAGACACGCCCGTCCTCCAGCGGATGGGCGAGCATGAAGGGCCGGAAGACCGGCATGTTTTCCGAGGTCGGCCGTTCGCCGCGCCCCTCCGCCCAGTCGAAAAGGCTGAGATAAGGCGGTCCGATGCCGTGCCACACCTCCTCCACCGCATCGACGTCGAGGCCGAAGGCCTCGGCGAGCGCGAGCTTGGCGAGCCGCGCCGAAACCCCGACGCGCAAGCCGCCGGTGGCGAGCTTCAGAAGCGCGAAGCGGCCGCTGGCGTCGAGATGATCGAGCATGGCGGCAAGCGCGCCGGGCGCTTCGGCGCGACCGAGGGAGGCGAGCCGCTCGACCACTGCCGAAATGCGCAAGGTGCCGTCGTCGATCTCGGCGGGCTGGTCGATCCGCTTTGGCCAGAGCAGCGACACGGTTTCCGCCATGTCGCCCACATAGTCGCGGCTCATGTAAAGGAGGGTGGGATCGACCCTCTCCTCGGCAATGGCGCGCACCACAGCCGGTTTCACCGCGTTTATGTCGATCTCGCCGGTGAGCGCCGCCAGCGCCCATCCCCGGTCGGGATCGGGCGTGTTCCTGAGATAGTCGCCGATCAGCTTCAGCTTCGCATTGCGCGACCGGGTGTAGACGAGGGCATCGAGGAGTTTGGAAAAGTCGCGCATCGCGGGCGTAACGAATGACGGCGCGCGTGGTTCGCATCAAGCGGGAACGTCCTCGCCGCCGCCGGGTTCAACCTGCAACCAACCGGGAGAAAGCCATGTTGCGCGCGATCGGCTGCGTCGTCCTCGTCATCTTCAGCATTGGCCTGCTGGTCGTCACGGGCGTGTTGAAGGCGATCTTCTAGGGCCGTTCAGGCCATGGCGCGCACGTGATCGGCAAGCTGCGCGCTGGCGAGGTTCTTGGCCTTGGCTTCCACTTCGACGTCGCACCAGGAAAGGTGGCGGGCGACAAGGTCGTTCACCGCCCGGTTCCACATCATGTCGCTATGCCCGCGTAGGGCCGCCGCCTTGAATCCTTCGGCCCCGAGCGCCGCATAGTCCGGGGCGACGTCATCGGGCAGGTGGGGCACCAGCGATTCGCGCGAGACGGAGATATGAGCGGCCGGCCGGACGCCGCGCCAGGACGCCTTGACGCGGTCGACGCGCGGATCGTCCGGCTGCAGATATTCGCCGCGGGTGAAAATCCAGTGATGGTGGAAATCGACGACGAGCGCAGTTTCGTCCGCCACCGCGAGGAGGTCGTCGAGGCCGAAGCTCATCTCGTCATTCTCGATCGTGACGAGGTTCCGCGCGCTTTCAGGAAGCAGCGACAAGCCATGCCGCACCCCTTCGATCCCGACCGCACCCGACCCGCCATGGATGTTCACATGGGCGCCGTGCGGATGCCAGCCCCCGCCATAACCGAGCATCTCCATGATCTCGACATGCTCCATGATGTCGGCGATGGCGTTGGCGAGTGCGTCGAGACGGGCGGTGGCGAGCAGGGCATGCTGGCCGGGGTGCATGGAAAGACGCACGTCCCCGTCCCGCGCGAAAGCGCCCGCTGCGGCGAGCCGCGCTTCGATCAGGCGGCGCAGGTCCGCATCCGCGTAATAATGGCTGATGTCGGGATGGGAGAAGCCCGGAAAGATGCCGGAGAGGATGCGGAACATGCGCTCGAGCGGCGGCAGCGCGGCGACATAAGCCAGCTGGTTGTCGAGGACGTCGAGATTATGGGCGACGATTTCGGCGATCCGGTCGAACGCCTCGGCGGGGCTCTGGCGTTTCAGGAAGGCGATGGTCGTCGTCCGCATGTTCATGCGGCGCTCTTCTTCGCCGTCGCCCGTGGGCGACTGGAAGGTGCAGCAAAAGCCGATTCGCGCGTCTTCAGTCATATTGCTCCCAATTTAGCGACAGAACTCCCGGACAGGAAAGGAGATGCCTTCCTCTTGACAGACACGGCGTCAGGCGGCAGAGGCTCGTCCCGATCAGAGCGGCGACGACGCCGCTTTTATTTTTCAAACCTTTTGAAGTGAGAAGAGGCTGCCATGGCCAAGCCAGCAACCGTCAAGATCAAGCTCGTCAGCTCGGCCGACACGGGCTTCTTCTATGTGACCAAGAAGAATCCGCGCAACATCACGGAAAAGATGACCTTCCGTAAGTATGATCCGATCGCGCGCAAGCACGTCGAGTTCAAGGAAGCGAAGATCAAGTAAGACGCTCTTCGCCCTGATCCGCATCTGAGCGCCGGTCCGATTCGTCGGGGCGGCGCCTTTTTATTGAGGCAGCGAATCGCCCCCTCTCAGCAGAGATTCGACGGCCTTCACGAATTTCGACACTGAAATCGGCTTCGATACATAGCCCTCGGCACCCGCATCCCGGATGCGCTCTTCGTCTCCCTTCGCGGCATAAGCCGTGACCGCCATGATCGGAATCGTCTTTAAGTCCGAATCGGCTTTCAGTGCCTCGATGATCGACAGGCCGCTGATATGCGGCATCTGGATGTCCATAACGATGAGGTCTGGCCGGAAATCGCGGGCACGCGTGACCGCCTCCCGCCCGTCGCGCACGGGTTCGGCCGCGTAGGAATGAGCGCGCAAAAGGTCGCAGAACAGCTTCAGGTTGAGTTCGTTGTCCTCGACAACGAGAATTTTTTGTCCCACGCGACAAACCTTTGAAACCACATGGGTTGTTTAGGCGATGAGTGAGCGGGATACCAGTAGTCAAGATCATGCCGCGGCCCGTGCGCTGGCGGCGCTCGGCTGGATCGTTTCCGACGGCGGCCGCGCCGACCGCCTGCTGGCGCTGACCGGCCTCACGCCAGACGATTTGCGGGCCCGCCTCGGCAATCCTCAAGTCCTCGCTGCGATCCTCGGCTTCCTCGAAGCGCATGAGCCGGACCTTGTCGCCTGCGCCGATTCGCTCGGCCTCGCGGCGGCCGATCTCGTCGCCGCGCGCCGGGAGCTGGAAGCATGAGCCGGCCGCTCCTCATCTCCGATTGCGATGAAGTGCTGCTTCATATGGTGACGCATTTCGCCGACTGGCTGAGCGAAGCGCACGACCTTCACTTCGCGATGGGCAATCCGGATTTTGGTGCGGCCGTTACCGATCGGACTGGGGCGCAAGTTGGTGGCGACACGCTCTGGCCGCTGCTCGACAGCTTCTTCGCATCCGAAATGCACCGGCAGAATATTGTGCCCGGCGCTGCCGAAGCGCTCGGCCGGATCGGCGAGATCGCCGATATCGTCATCCTCACCAATATCGGCGACCAATATCATGCGAACCGGGTGGAACAGCTCGGCCAGTTCGAAATACGCCACCGTGTGCTGTGCAATCGCGGCGGCAAGGGACGCCCCGTGGCGGAACTCGTGGAGACGATGAAGCCTAGCGCTGTCGTCTTCGTCGACGATCTCCCCTTCCAGCATGAATCGGTCGCAAAGCATGCGCCTGATGTCTGGCGCCTCCAGATGGTGGCCGAGCCCCGCCTCGCCGCCAATCTCCCGCCCTCGCCCCACGCCCATGCCCGCATCGACCTATGGGCCGAAGCGGAGGCGTGGATCTTGGATCGGCTCGGCGCGGAGGCTTGACCGGGAGGGGCAAGCGATGCTTACCGGCGCCATGACCAATATCGCATCGCGCCTTGCCGAACTCGGCATCACCCTTCCCGAAGCCGCCGCCCCCGTCGCCGCTTATGTTCCGGCGGTCGAGGCGAACGGTCTTCTCCATATTTCCGGGCAGCTGCCGTTCGACGAAGGACAGCTGATGACCGGACGGATCGGCGAGGACCGCGATCTCGATTATGGGCATAAGGCGGCGCAGCGCTGCGGCATGATGCTGCTCGCCCAGATGGAGAAGGCGCTCGGCTCGCTCGACCGGGTGGAGCGGATCGTGAAGCTGGGCGTGTTCGTGAACAGCGCCCCCACCTTTACCGATCAGGCGAAGGTCGCCAATGGCGCGTCCGAGCTGATGCAGCAGGTGTTCGGCGAACCCGGCCGTCACGCCCGCAGCGCGGTGGCGACGCCGGTTCTGCCCTTGGGCGCGGTGGTGGAGATCGATGCGATCGTCGCGGTCCGCAAGAGCTGAGGCGCTCGGGCGCCTGCCCTTCGCCCATCGCGGCCTGCATGGCGAAGGCCGGGTGGAGAATAGCCGCGCCGCCTTCCAGGCGGCCATTGCGACGGGACACGGGATCGAACTCGACGTTCAGTTGAGCGCCGACGGCGCGGCGATGGTCTTTCACGACGCGCGTCTCGAACGGCTGACCGGAGAAACCGGGGCGGTGCTGGACCTTTGGTCCCAGGCGCTGGGGCAAATCCGGCTCAAGGGGACGGACGAAACCATTCCCGCTTTGCCCGAAATCCTTGCCCTGATCGGCGGGCGGGTGCCGCTCCTCATCGAAGTGAAGGCACCGCGACGTAAAGTGGCAGCCCTTTGCCGCGCAGTGGCCGCCGCGCTCGATCGCTATGACGGCCCTGTTGGCATCATGTCGTTCAACCCGTCTGTAGGCCACTGGTTTTCGGGAAACAGGCCGGATGTTCTTCGCGGCCTTGTCGTTACGGAGGAAGGCAAGAAGGGGTTGCGCGGACGGATCGAACGGACGCTGTCGCTTTGGCGCTCGCACGCGGATTTCCTCGCCTATGACATACGCGATCTCCCGTCCGCCTTTGCGAGCCTGGCGCGAAGCCGGGGCATGCCGGTGTTCACCTGGACCGTGCGCAATGCGCGCGCCGCCGAAGCCGCTGAGATTTACGCCGATCAGATCATCTACGAACGGCCGGTGCGGCCCTGACGCGCCAGGCCTTGTAAAATATGCCGTTCGCCCTGAGCTTGTCGAAGGGCTGACCTTTCCCAGCCTGAAGATGAAGGACAGGGCTACGACAGGCTCAGCCCGAACGGTGTGTGCGTGATGACGGAAGTGGTAGCGAGAATTGCGAGCGGCGTTGCAGGCCTCGATGCCGCGCAATGGGACGCCTGCGCCGGGCCGGACAATCCGTTCCTAAGCCACGCCTTTCTATCCGCGCTGGAGGAATCGGGCAGCGCCACCGCACGGACGGGCTGGCAGCCGGTGCCGATCGTCATCGACGGGCCGGACGGCCGGATCGCCGCCGCCGCGCCCGCTTATGCCAAGAGCCACAGCCAGGGCGAATATGTGTTCGATCACGCCTGGGCCGATGCGTTCGAGCGGGCGGGCGGGGATTATTATCCCAAGCTGCAGATCGCGGTGCCCTTCACGCCGGTGCCCGGCCGCCGCCTGCTGACGCGCGATCCCTCGCTTGTCCCTGGCCTGATCGCCGCGGCTGAGGCCATCGTGCGGAACAACGGCCTTTCCTCTGCCCATGCCACCTTCATCGACGAAAGCGAAGTTGCGGCTTTCGAGGCTGCGGGCTGGCTGATCCGCGTGGACCGGCAATTTCACTGGCACAATGAAGGTTTCGGCAGCTTCGAGGATTTCCTCGCCACGCTAGCCTCGCGCAAGCGCAAGAGCATCCGTAAGGAGCGGCAATCGGCCGTGGAAGGGCTGGAAATCCGCCACCTGACCGGCGGCGACATCACTGAGGCGCACTGGGATGCCTTTTGGGCTTTCTATCAGGATACCGGATCCCGCAAATGGGGGCGGCCTTATCTCACCCGGTCCTTCTTCTCGCTGCTGAGCGAGCGAATGGCGGACCGGCTGCTCCTTGTCTTCGCTCTGCGGAACGGCGTGCCGATCGCAGGGGCGCTCAACCTTATCGGCGGCGATACCCTCTACGGCCGCTATTGGGGTGCGCTGGAGGAGGTGCCGCACCTCCATTTCGAGATCTGCTATTATCAGGCGATCGACTATGCCATCGCCCATCGCCTCGCCCGCGTCGAAGCAGGTGCCCAGGGCAGTCACAAGCTCGCGCGCGGCTATCGGCCGGTTCCGACTTGGTCGGCCCATTTCATCGCCGATCCCGGCTTCCGGGAAGCCGTCGCCAATTATCTGGAAACCGAGCGCCGCGCCGTGGCCGACGATATCGCCGAGCTCAATGAAATGGCGCCGTTCCGGCGGGATTAGCTGCGGTGCTCCTGCGAAAGCAGGAGTCTAGTTCAAGAAGCGCTGGGTTCCTGCTTTCGCAGGAACACTCTTCAGGCCGCGACCCGCTCCCGCTCCGCCGTCAGCACCAGCCAGGACCGTGCCCGGCGCTGCGCTTCAGCGATTTCCCGCGCGGTCATGATCTCGGCAACATCGGCGCGGCATTCCTGCGCCTCGGCATTGCCGTTGAGCGCTGCGAGGTTGAACCATTTATGCGCTTCGATGAGGTCGGCCTCGATCCCATCGCGGCCATTCGAATAGACGAGGCCGAGGTCGAACAGGGCGTCCATATCGCCCGCCGCGGCCAGCGCCTGCAATTCGTCGATTCCGTATGTCATTGCCTTCACCCCATTCTTTTTCTGTGGGTGAAATGTCGCCGATACTTTGGAAAAGAATGGTTAACGGCAAAATCAGGCTGCCGGCAGCACCGGCAGATTGTCGATGAGCCGCGTCTTCCCGAGGCGTGCCGCGGCAAGGATGCGAGCGGGCCGGTCGAGGCGGGAGACGGGCGCCAGCGTTTCGGCGTCGCGCAGTTCGACATAATCGATGGGATCGAAGCCCGCCGCCATCAAGGCCGCATGTGCAGCTTCCAGCGCCACGCCGATATCGCCGCCCGCCTGGATCGCCTGCGCCGCCTCACCCAATGCGCGGGGAAGGGCGCGGGCGGCGATCCGCTCTTCGGGCGAAAGATAGGCGTTGCGCGAGGAAAGGGCGAGGCCGTCCGCATCCCGCTGCGTCGGAACGCCCGCCACCTCGACCGAAAAATCGAGATCCAGCGCCATGCGGCGGATGACGGCGAGCTGCTGATAATCCTTCTCGCCGAACAGGGCGATGTCGGGCTGCACCTGGTTGAACAATTTGGCGACGACGGTGGCGACTCCGTCGAAATGACCCGGGCGGCTCGCCCCACACAGGCCGTCGCTCACGCCCGAAACGCCGATGCGCGTGGCGTGGCCTTCAGGGTACATGACTTCCACCGGCGGCAGCCACAGGAGCGCGCAGCCATGCTCTTCAAGAAGCGCCGCGTCCGCCGCCTCCTGGCGCGGATAGCGGGAAAAATCCTCGTTGGGTCCGAACTGGGTGGGATTGACGAAGACGGACGCGACAACATGGGCGGCGCGCGCCCGCGCTTCCCGCACCAACGCCATATGCCCGGCATGAAGCGCGCCCATGGTCGGAACGAAGGCGATCTTGCCCCCATCGGCCCGCAGCGCCGCTACAGCCTTACGGAGGATCGCAATATCACGGATTGTTTGCACCGATTCCCGCCCTCCGGTAGACGTATGTGGGATATGGGCGCTCCTTGCGGGCGTCCGGGGGCAAGATCAAGAAGGACGTATCACGGGATCATGGCAGGCCAGCCGCACATCATCGTTTTCGCCAATGAAAAGGGCGGCACCGGCAAGTCGACGACGGCGGTGCATAGCGCCGTGGCGCTCGCGGCGGCCGGGCGCCGCGTCGCCGCGCTCGATCTCGATACGCGTCAGCGCACGCTCGGGCGCTATCTCGACAATCGCGCCGCGACGATCGCCCGCACCGGCATCGCTTTGCCCATGCCGGTCCACGAAACCTTCGATCCCGCCAAAAGCGACGACCTCGACGGCCAGATCGCGCGCCTTTCCGAAGGCGCCGACATCATCGTCGTCGACACGCCGGGCCGCGACGACCCTTATGCCCGCGCAGCGATGCTGAAGGCCGACACGCTGGTCACGCCGATCAACGACAGCTTCGTCGATCTCGATTTGATCGGCGAAGTCGATCCCGAAAGCTACAAGGTGAAGCGGCCGTCTTTCTACGCCGAACTCGTGTGGAACAGCCGCACGCAGCGGGCGAAGATCACCGGCAGCAGCGTCGACTGGGTCGTGCTCCGCAACCGCATGCAGCATATCGAGGCGAAGAATATGCGCCGCGTCGGCAAGGCGCTGGACGAGCTTTCCCGCCGCGTCGGCTTCCGCGTCATTCCGGGCCTTGGCGAGCGCGTCATTTATCGCGAGCTGTTTCCCAAAGGCATCACTCTGCTCGATCTCGCCCAAATCGGCGAAGTCGGCATCGGCCATATCGCGGCGCGGCAGGAGCTTCGCGAAATGATCGCCGGCTTCGGCCTGCCCGAGGATGTGGACGTCGCCTCGGCCGCGCCCCGGGCCTTAGCAGGCTGAGCCTGTGCCGCCCGTCCTGATCCTCGCCATTCTGGCGCTGGGCGGCTGGGCGTGGTGGACCGGCCGCCTCAAGGGCTTCACCTATGAAGACGCGATCGCCGCCACTCTCTTCCTCCTCGGCTTCCGCTTGATGACGACCGGCAAGGTGCTTGTCGGGGCGGGGCTGATGGGCGGCGCCATCCTCTGGGCCGCGCACCGGCGGCGTCAGATCGACCGTACTTCCATGTCGCCCGCGCAGGCCCGGGCC
>DATDNN010000122.1:0-2734 GCA_036518255.1 Allosphingosinicella sp.
GCGGGAGATCGACAATTTCCTGCCGACCTTCGGAAGCGATTATCTCCTCGCGGGGCGTGACGGCCTTACCCGGCGGGAAATCGCGCGCCATTCCCCAAGGGATGCCGAGGCCTATGACGCCTACAGCCACGCGCTGGAGGCGGTTGTCCGCATCCTCCAGCAATGGCTTCTCCGCGCGCCCCCCAATGCCGGGGGAGGATGGGCGGATATCCTCGCTTTGCTGAAGCTCGGGAACGATGCACGGGGCCTCGCGATCGAGGAACAGCGCAACCTCTTCGATTTCTTCACCAAAAGCGCGAGCGATATTCTCAACCGCTATTTCGAAACGGATATCGTCAAGGCGCTGTTCGGCTTCGATGCGGTGGTCGGCAATTATGCCAGCCCCGATACGCCGGGCTCCGCCTATGTTCTCCTCCATCATCTGTTCGGCGAAGCGGCGGGCGTGCCCGGCGCCTGGGGCCATGCCATTGGCGGCATGGGCGCGATCACGCAGGCGATGGCGAAGGCCTGCCGCGAAAAGGGCGTCGAGATCATCCTCGACACGCCGGTCGACGAAATCATCGTCGAAAAGGGCAGGGCGGCCGGCGCCGTCGCGGGCGGCAAGGCGTACCGGGCCAGGGCCGTCATCGGCAATGTGCATCCGAAGCTGCTGTTTGAAACGCTGGTGCCAAAGGGCGCGGTCGCGCCGGAAATCGCGCACCGCATGACCGGCTGGGCAAGCGAGTCCGCCACCTTCCGCATGAACGTGGCCCTGTCGCAGCTGCCCCGCTTCACCAGCCTGCCGGAGCCGGGCGATCACCTCACCGCGGGGATCATCATGGCGCCCTCGCTCGATTATATGGACAAGGCTTTCATTGACGCGAAGCGGGACGGCTGGTCGAAGCAGCCGATCATCGAAATGCTGATCCCCTCCACCCTCGACGACAGCCTCGCGCCGGAAGGGAAGCACGTAGCCAGCCTCTTCTGCCAGCATTTCCCTTATGCCGTGCCCGGCGGCTGGGAAGCCCGCCGGGAGGAAGTGGCCGATCACATCATCGACACCGTCGATGCCTATGCGCCCGGCTTCAAGGCGTCGGTCGTCGGCCGTCTCGCCCTATCCCCCATGGACCTTGAACAGCGCTTCAATCTGATCGGCGGCGACATCTTCCACGGCAAGATGGGCCTGGACCAATTGTTCAGCGCCCGGCCAATGCTCGGCCATGCGGATTACCGTATGCCGCTCCCCGGCCTCTATCTCTGCGGATCGGGCGCCCATCCCGGCGGCGGCGTGACGGGCGCGCCGGGGCACAATGCGGCGCAAGCGGTGCTGAAGGACTGGAAGCGGTTGCGCTGACTCCCACCCCGTTCGTGCTGAGTAGGGACTGAGCTTGGCGAAGGCCCGTATCGAAGCATGTCGCGCATAGCCCTTCGATACGCCGTTTCGACAAGCTCAACGGCTACTCAGGACGAACGGAAGGAGGGAGAGGTTGCGCCTCCAAACGCGCTTGAGCCATAAGCGGGGGAACACTGGAGAATGAAATGAAAACCCGCGCCGCCATCGCCGTTGCCCCGAACAAGCCGCTGGAAATCCACGAGGTGGACCTCGAAGGGCCGAAGGCGGGGGAGGTGCTGGTCGAGATCATGGCCACGGGTGTCTGCCATACGGACGCCTACACGCTAGAAGGCAAGGATAGCGAGGGCATCTTCCCCTCGATCCTCGGCCACGAAGGGGCGGGCATCGTGCGGGAGGTCGGGCCGGGCGTCACCTCGGTCAAAGTGGGCGATCACGTTATCCCGCTCTACACGCCGGAATGCCGTCAGTGTAAGTCGTGCCTTTCGCAAAAGACCAATCTCTGCACCTCGATCCGCGCGACGCAAGGGAAGGGGCTGATGCCGGACGGCACGAGCCGCTTCAAGCTCGGGAGCGAGACCCTCTATCACTATATGGGCTGTTCGACCTTCTCGAACTTCACGGTGATGCCGGAAATCGCGGTGGCGAAGGTGCGGCCCGACGCGCCGTTCGACAAGATCTGCTATATCGGCTGCGGCGTCACCACCGGCGTCGGTGCCGTGATCTGGACGGCGGGCGTGGAGCCTGGTTCCAACGTCGTCATCTTCGGCCTTGGCGGCATCGGCCTCAACGTCATTCAGGGCGCGAAACTGGTCGGCGCGGACAGGATTGTCGGCGTCGACATCAACCCCGCCAAGCGCGCCATGGCCGAAACGTTCGGCATGACCCACTTCATCAATCCGCGCGAAGTCGGCAACGACAAGGTGGTGCAGGCGATCCTCGACATCACCGATGGCGGCGCGGACTATAGCTTCGACTGCACCGGCAATACCGATGTGATGCGCCAGGCGCTCGAATGCTGCCACCGCGGCTGGGGCGAAAGCGTCATCATCGGCGTCGCCGAGGCGGGCCGGGAAATCTCCACGCGGCCCTTCCAGCTCGTCACCGGCCGCGTCTGGAAAGGATCGGCCTTCGGCGGCGCGCGGGGGCGGACGGATGTGCCGAAGATCGTCGACTGGTATATGGACGGCAAGATCGCGATCGACCCGCTCATTACCCACACGATGCCCCTGGGCGACATCAACAAGGCCTTCGACCTGATGTACCAGGGCGAAAGCATTCGGAGCGTGGTGGTTTATTGAGAACCCGTCACCCTGAACTTGTTTCAGGGTCCATCTCGTCACCTGCGCGGCAGTTGGGGAATGGATGCTGAAACAAGTTCAGCATGACGATTGGAGAAGGCGA
>DATDNN010000123.1:0-3249 GCA_036518255.1 Allosphingosinicella sp.
GCGATCTTGTCCGGATTGTGCCCGAAATCGTCGATGACGCTGATGCCGTTCCTGGTTCCGACGACCTCGAACCGGCGCCGGAGCCCCACGAAACCCGCCAGCGCGGCGGCCGCCTCGCGCAAGTCCACATTGGCGGCCCGGGCGGCGGCGAGCGCGGCGAGCGCGTTCATCACATTGTGGCGCCCGGGCACGGCGAGCCGGACGGGTTGGGCATAGCCCGTATCCTTGACGATCACGTCGAACGAGACCGCCAGCGGCTCCTCGACGATGTTCGCGGCGCGAAGGTCGGCGGCCGGATCGGAGAGGCTGTAGCCGACGATCCGCCCCTCCGGCAGCGAGGCGGCGAGCGCGGCGGTTTCCGGATCGTCGAGATTGAGGATCGCCGTATCGGCAGTAAGAATGAAGTCGAGGAAGAGACCGCGCAGCTCCTCCATCGATTTGTGATCGAGGGTGATATTGTTGAGAAGCGCGATCCGCGGCCGGTAGAGCGCGATAGAGCCGTCGCTTTCATCCACCTCGCTGACGAACGCATCGCCCTTGCCGACCAGCGCGCTGGCGAAGGGTGCATCCTCGCTCGCGAAATTCTTCATGACGGCGCCGTTCATGATCGTGGGATCGCGCCCGGCCGCGTGGAGGATCCAACCGATCATGCCGGTCACGGTCGATTTGCCGCTCGTCCCGCCGACCGCGATGCCGGTTTCCGCCGCATTGAACAGCTCTGCGAGAAGCTGGGGACGGGTGAGGTGCGTCGCGCCCGCCGCCTTGGCTGCGACCACGTCCGGCACCGTTTCCTCGATCGCTGCGGAAGTGACGAGAATCTGATCGGCGCTGGTCACGCCGCTCCCGTCCTGCGGGAAAAGCGCGATGCCCTGCCGTTCGAGGAAGGCGAACTTGCCCGCCGTCCGCCCCTGATCGAGCGAGCGGTCCGATCCCGCCACCTCGAAACCCTTGCCCCGCAGGATAGTGGCGAGGGGCAGCATGCCGCTGCCGCCGATGCCGCAGAAGAAATAGGATTTGGCGCGAGTCATGCCCCAGCCCTATTGGAGCCCCGAGGCGAATACAAATGGAGAAGAGCATGCGGATCGGAATCGTTGCGCCCGGCACCCCCGGCACGCCCGAAGTGGCCGCGCAGGTGAGGGCGATCGCGGCGGCGCACCGGCCGGACATCGAACTCGTCTTCCATCCCCAATGCTTTCGCGTCCACAACCATTTCGCCGGTACGGACGCCGAGCGGGCGGCGGCATTCGTGGAGGTCGCCAACGATCCCTCCTTCGACGCGCTCTGGGTCGCGCGCGGCGGTTACGGCACCTGCCGGATCGCCGAAGACGTCCTCGCGCGGCTTGAGCCGGCCGCGCGCGACAAGGCCTATCTCGGCTATAGCGACTTCGGATACATTCTCGCGGGTTTGTACAAGGTGGGCTTTCCGCGCGTCGCCCACGGGCCGCTGGTCGGCGATGTACGGCGCGACGGCGGCGCGGCGGCGATCCGCCGGGCGCTGGACTGGCTGGCCGCCGGAGATCGGGCGACGGTCGAACCCTCTCTCGCCAGCGGAGAAAAGCACGCAGCCTTCAACATCACCGTGTTCAGCCAGCTTCTCGGCACACCGCTCCAGCCCGATCTTGCCGATCATGTACTGATGCTGGAAGATGTGTCGGAATATATGTACCGGATCGACCGGTCGCTGTTTCACATCACCAGCAATCCCAATGTGCGTGCCGCGAAGGGCATAAGGCTAGGGAGAGTGAGCGAGGTGCCGGAGAACGATCCCGATTTCGGCGAAACGGAGGAAGAGGTCGTCCGCCACTGGTGCGCGCACTCCGGTATCCCCTATCTCGGCCGGGCCGATATCGGCCACGACATCGGCAATAAGGTGGTGCCTTTCGGCATCGCCTGATGCTTCCGACGCACCATTTTGATCGAGATACGCAAAGAGCCCATTGCAAAGGGCGCGCGTTTGCGCTCTACCAAGGGCGTATTCACTAGGAGGGCTTACATGGCAAAAGGGAATAATTCGGGTAACAACGCTCTTCAGCGTCCGGTCACTCCGTCGGCCGATCTGGCCGCGATCACCGGCACGGGAAGCGATCTGACCCGTGCGGGCGTCGTTTCCAAGATGTGGGAATATATCAAGAAGAACAATCTCCAGAATCCGGAGAACAAGCGCGAAATTCTCGCCGACGCCAAGCTGAAGCCGATCTTCGGCGGCAAGGACAAGGTGTCCATGTTCGAAATGAACAAGCACCTGTCGAACCACCTGAAATAAGCTTTCAGGAGCAGGGGTTAAAAAGGGCTCGGGAACATAGTTCCCGGGCCCTTTTTCTTACGCTCGCTGCAAGCAGGATGAGCAGGTGAAGGAAGGCGGCGCCCGCCGTCCTAGCCCCGCCGCGCCGTTTCCAGCGGTTCCGCCGTGACCGGATAGCCAATGCCTTCGGGGATGCAGAGGAAGGACCGCCCTTCCCGCTCTTCGATCCAGGGGGTCACCTTCTGGACAGCGTGACGAAGGGCATCGGCGCGTGCTTCCTCGATAGATCCGAACCGCGCTAGCCGTTCGAGATTACGGCGGGTCGGGAAAATGATGTGCGCGCGCCCCGCATCCGCTTCGCCCAGCACATGAGCGGCGGTCGCCCAGAAGGTGTGGACGGCTTCATTGCGGTCGGCGGAGGCGAAAGCGGCATCGGCGGGTGCCTCCGCGACAAAGAACAGGGTGTCGAACCGCCGCGTCTCCCGGAAATTCGGGCACCAGCGCGCGAATGGGGTCAAAGCATCGAGATCAAGGCGAAGCGCGAACCGTTCGAGAGCCGTTGAAAGCGAACGCCCTTGGTCCAGTGCCGCCCGGAGGGCAGCCGCCTGCTCAGGGTCCGGGAGCGGATCGAGACCCGCAGCGATTCCCGTTTCCTCCAGCGTTTCCCGAAGCGCAGCGATGCGGGCGGCGGCGAAATCGGCATCTTCCCCGTGGCGCGCCGCGAGGAGGTGATCGTCCTCCTCTACCCGCCCGCCCGGAAAGACCAGCGCACCGGCGGCAAACGCCATCGTCGCGGCGCGCTCCATGAATAGCATTTCGGGCGCGCCGCTTTCTCGGGCACGCATCAGAATGAGGGTCGCGGCGGGAACGGGATCGGGAAGATCGGACATCGCCTCTCCCTACGCCCGGACGAGGCGGGGCAAAAGATGGGATGAAGAAAGCGGCTGGGACATTTTCGATACATGTCGGTTTTAGACGCCGGGCTGGGATAGCGTTTCCCGCTTTCC
>DATDNN010000124.1:0-3545 GCA_036518255.1 Allosphingosinicella sp.
CTGGGCTCCTGCTTTCGCAGGAGCACAATGTTGTAAGCTCACGGATAGCTCACCGTCTTCTGCACTTCGGGAAGCGGGATACGATCCTCGCTGTCGCCGGGGACGAGCGGGAAGCGCATCGCCTTCCAATCCTCCCGCGCCGCGCGGATGCGGTCACGGTCCGACGAGACGAAGTTCCACCAGACGTGGCGGGGGCCGTCCATCGCCGCTCCGCCGCAGAGCATGACGCGGCCGCCCCGTTCCGACCGCAATGTCGCGGCGGCGCCGGGGCGCAGGACGTAAAGGGTCTGCGGCTCCAGCGTCATCCCGTCGAGGCTCGCCTCGCCCTCGGCCAGGTAGACGGCGCGCTCGTCGGCTTCGGGATCGACGGGCAGGGTGCCGCCTCCGCCGAGCGCGATATCGGCATAGACGGTTTCGCTGTGGCAGGTGACCGGCGAGGTGCGGCCCCAGAGGCTTCCCATCACGATACGGGCGCGGACGCAGACGTCTTCGAGAACGGGCAGATCGTCCTTCGCGACATGTTCGAAGGCCGGATCCATTTCCTCCTTCGCCTGCGGAAGCGCGAGCCAGGTCTGGATGCCGGAAAGCTCCGGCCCGCCCGGCCGGACGGAAGCGGGCGAGCGTTCCGAATGGACGATGCCGCTCCCGGCCGTCATCAGATTGACCGCGCCCGGCTCAATCGTGCGGAAGGTGCCGAGCGAATCCCGATGATCGATGGCGCCCGCGAACAGATAGGTGACGGTGGCGAGATTGATATGCGGATGCGGGCGGACGTCGATCCCGTCTCCCGGCGGCAGCTGCGCCGGACCCATCTGGTCGAAGAAGATGAACGGCCCCACCATCGTCCGCTCCTTGTGCGGCAAAGTGCGGTGCACCTTGAACCCGCCGAGATCGTGGGTGGTGGGCAGGAGGGTCTGGAGAATGAGGTCGTCGTTCATCTGCATATCCTCAAGTTCACTCGCCCGGCGCCCGCGCCTTAATGGCTAGGGCATGGACGCGCTCCGCAAGCAGGTCGGCGAGCGCGACGTTGACGGCACGCTGCCGCTCGACGCGGCTTAGCCCTTCGAACCGGGCGGATTCGATCTCCACCGTGAAATGGCTCTCGCCCCGCGGATCGTGACCGGCATGGCCGCGATGGGCCTCGCTATCGTTGCGGACGACAAGGTGGGAGGGCTGAAGCGCGTCGGTGAGACGTTTCGAGATTTCCTTGGCTACGGGGCCGGTGAAACTATCGGACATTCTTCCCATATAGGCCGTTTGCTTGAGGAAAGGCAGCAGGGTTTTGAGCGAAGGTCGCGCACGACAAGGACGGTTCCACGGGCGGGTGGAAGGGCAGGATCGTGCCTGCGCCGTGCCCGGCTGCGCGGAAGCCGGCGAGTTCCGTGCGCCCGGTTCGCGGAGTTCCAACTTCAACGGGCCGGGCGACTGGCAGTGGTTGTGCCTCGATCACGTCCGTGCGTTCAACAGCGGTTACAATTATTTCCAGGGCATGAGCCCGGAGGAGATCGAGGCCGCGCAAACGCCTTATGGCGGTTGGGACCGCGAGACCCGCGCCTTCGCGTCGGCCGGGACGGCGCCGCCGCCCAAATGGGCGGATTTCGCTGACCCGCTCGATGCGATTGGAGCGCGTTTCAAACGTTCGGCTACCGAACGGAAAGACGGTCGGGAATTAAGTGAGAAAGATCGCAAATCCCTTCGTGTCCTGGGCCTCGGCATCGACGCGGACCGCAAGGCGCTGCGCCAGCGCTACACGGAGCTCGTCCACAAATTCCATCCCGACCGGAACGGCGGCGACCGCAGCCACGAAAAAGCGCTGCAGGCCGTGATCGAAGCCTATCAACAGCTGAAAGGCCGCCCCGCCTTCGCGTGAGTACGTCATCCTGAACTTGTTTCAGGATCCATCTTCCCGCCAACACGCATGTCAGCCGGATGGATGCTGAAACAAGTTCAGCATGACGAAGAGGGCCGTTAACCCCGCGCCATTTCTTCCGCGATCTCAGCAAGCTGACCCATCACCTGACTCCAGCCAGCCTCGAAGCCCATCTGCTGATGCTGCTTCACTGCTTCATCCGTCCAATGCCGCGCCGCCACCGTGTAACGCGTCTTGCCGTTGCCCTCGTCCTCGAACGTGCACACTCCGACCATGAACGGCCCCTGCGGCACCCAGCCTGCCTTGAACGCGTCGGTGAAGACGATCCGTTCATTCGGTGTCACTTCCAGGAACACGCCATCCCCTTCCGACGTCTCGCCATTGGGGCCGGTCATCACCACGGCGGAGCGGCCGCCGGGACGAAAATCCTGCTCGATCACCCGGGTCGTCCAGGGCCTTGGCGCGAACCATTCCTCAAGCCGCTCCGTCCAGGCCCGCCAGACTATTTCGCGCGGGGCATCGATGATGCGGGTGATGGAGAGTTCCAATCCATTCGTATCGGTCATTTCAAAATCCTTGTCAGTCGCGATCCGGCGCTCCGGGCGGAAAGAGGGGGCGGAAAGGTCGCGCTTCATCCACGGCGCGGGCGAAGGATAGGCGTGCCAGCAGGCGCGCACGATAGGCCTTGAGATTGGCATGGGTGTCCGGGATCGGATGCACCCAATCGGCATAGAAGAGGGATGGCGCCGCCGCGCAATCGGCCAATGTGAAGGCGTCACCTGCCGCCCATGACTTGCCGTCGAGGCGGCGATCGATCCAGTCGTAGCTTCGGTCGAGCAGCGCCTTCGACTCCGCGACCGTGCGCGCGTCGCGCTCCGCTTCCGGCCGCATGAAATCGGCGACGATCCGTTGCATCGGCGTCATCACATAATTGTCGAAGACGCGGTCGAGCAGCCGGACCTCCAATGCCGCTTCACGATCCTCCGGCACGAACCTGGTCTCTCCCGGATGATGAAGGTCGAGATATTCGACGATCACGCTCGCTTCCGCGACCATATGATCGTTATCGACCAGCACCGGAAACTTGCCGATCGGCCACAGGCTGGCGAAGCGTGCCCCGTTTTCCGGCGTCTCCGGCCCGAGCGCGCGATAGTTGAACGGCGTGTCGTTCTCGTAGAGCGCGATCAGAACCTTCTGGCAGTAGGAGGAAAAAGGATGGGCGAAGAGTTCAAGCGCCATCGGCCGCGGCCTCCAGCGCCGCGATGTCGAGCTTCTTCATGTTCGTCATCGCGATGAAGGCGCGCCGGGCGCGCTCCGGATCGGGATCGGAAAGAAGTTCGTTCATCCGCTTAGGCACGATCTGCCAGGAGAAGCCATATTTGTCCTTGAGCCAGCTGCACTGCTCGGCTTCGGGAACCGCCGACAGTGCATCCCATAGCCGATCGACCTCCGCTTGATCGTCGCAAAGGATCTGGAAAGACACGGCTTCATTGGGCTGGAAATAGGGGCCGCCGTTGAGCGCGGTATAGGATTGGCCGGCAAGCGTGAATTCGACGATCAGCACGTCGCCTTTCTTGCCCGCGGGATAATCGTCCGGCGCGCGGTTCACCCGGTCGATGCGGCTGTCCGGCAGGATAGATACGTAAAAATTCGCCGCTTCCTCGGCTTCCCTGTC
>DATDNN010000125.1:0-2305 GCA_036518255.1 Allosphingosinicella sp.
CAGATCGCCCGCGATCTCGTCGAGGAAGCCGTGCGCCTGGAGCGCGATCGCCGCCGCGCCGCGGTGAAGGATGCCGCCGAGGCCGCCGCGATGGAACGCCTCCTCGACGCGCTCACCGGCAAGGGCGCGAGCGAAGCCACGCGCGAAAGCTTCCGCCGCCGCTTCGAGGAAGGGCATCTGGCATCGAGCGAGGTCGAGATCGAGGTGGTCGAAACGCCCAATACGCCGTTCGAAATCCCGGGCATGGGCGGCCAGGTGGGCATGATCAATCTATCCGACATCATGGGCAAGGCACTCGGCCAGCAACCGCGCAAGCGCCGCCGCCTGAAGGTGCCGGACGCCTGGGCCAAGCTGATCGAGGAAGAAGCCGACAAGCGCCTCGATACCGACGACATCAACCGCATCGCGCTCGCCGATGCCGAAGCGAACGGCATCGTGTTCCTGGACGAGATCGACAAGATCGCGGTCAGCGACGTGCGCGGCGGTTCGGTGAGCCGCGAAGGCGTGCAGCGCGACCTGCTGCCGCTGATCGAAGGCACCACCGTCTCCACCAAATATGGTCCGATGAAGACGGACCATATCCTCTTCATCGCGTCGGGCGCCTTCCACGTCGCCAAGCCGTCGGACCTGCTGCCGGAGCTTCAGGGCCGCCTGCCGATCCGCGTCGAGCTAAAGGCGCTCACGGAGGAGGATTTCGTCGCCATCCTTTCCGACACGCGGGCGAGCCTGACCGAACAATATCGCGCCCTCATCGCCACCGAAGGCGTCGAGATCGCCTTCACCGATGACGGCATCCGCGCCCTCGCCCGGATCGCCGCCGAAGTGAACGGGCAGGTGGAAAATATCGGCGCGCGGCGGCTACAGACCGTGATGGAAAAACTGCTGGAAGAGATCAGTTTCCACGCCGAAGATCGCAAGGGCGATACAGTCACCATCGATGCCGCTTATGTGGAGAGCCAGCTCGCCGAAATCGCCCGCAACACCGATCTCAGCAAATACGTGCTGTGACGCAATCTGAACGGATCGTTCAGAAATATCGTCTGTCTTTCGCCTGGCACGTCTCGTCGATAGCCGATGAGCCGAACGGCATCTTCTTCGTTTGACTTCTCCTCGCAAGGAGAGTTTTTGATGTTTGACAAGAAAAGTCTGTTTGTTGCCACCGCCTTGCTCATTCCCGCCGCGGCGGGTGCCCAGATCGCGGGCGTGGGCGTCACGGCGAATGTGAACGCGCAGAATGTTCCCGGCGCCGTTTCGGGTACCGTGCAGAATACGGTGAACGCCGCGACCGATACCGCGCAGGAAGTGGTGGGCAAGGCATCGGGCAACGCTGCCGTGGCGGCCTCCGCCGGCGCCACCGTTGCCGCCACCGCAGCCGATGTGAAGGCGGGCGCGATGGTCCACGATCCCAAGGGCGGCATGGTCGGCACTATCGAATCGGTGAACGCCGCCGGCGCCGTGGTGGCCACCGGCAAGAGCCGCGTCCAGCTGCCGATCGCGAGCTTCGCGAAGAACGATGCGGGTCTCGTGATCAGCCTCAGCCAGAGCGAGCTCGATGCCCAGGCCGCGGCTGCGGCCGGCGCGTCGGCGGGCAGCCGGTAAGCGGCCGGTAGAATTATCTGTTTGGCCAAAGACGGGAGGTCCGGAAACGGGCCTCCCTCTTATTGTGAGAGGCGGGCGCGGAACGTTAAAGCGCCGTTCAGGCGCCAGCGCGCTCAAAAGGCGATGTCGCCTTCCCGCTTGGCGTCCGCCACAGCCTCAGCTAAGAGCCGCCCATGCTCCGTACTTTTTCCCGTCCGCTGACCCTCCTTCTCGTCTCGGCCGCGCTCGCGCCGCTCGCCGGCTGCGCCGCCAATCGTACCGCGGGGGGAGCGAATGACACGCAATATGTCGCCCGCGACGTCAACACGCTCTACAATGCGGGCAAGGACAAATTGGACCGCGGCCAGTACAAGCTCGCCGCCGCCCTGTTCGACGAGGTCGAGCGCCAGCATCCCTATTCGATCTGGGCCCGCCGCGCGCAGCTGATGAGCGCCTTCAGCTATTATGCCGCCAAGGATCATCAGAAATCGATCGACGCGGCCCGCCGATTCCTGTCCATCCATCCGGGCAACAAGGACGCGCCTTACGCTTACTATCTGATCGGCCTCAATTATTATGAGCAGATCGAGGATGTGACCCGCGACCAGAGCCTGACGCGTCAGGCCTTGGATGCGCTCAACGAACTCGCCCGCCGCTATCCGCAGACGCCCTATGCGGCCGACGCGCGCCTCAAGATCGATCTCGTCAAGGATCACCTCGCGGGCAA
>DATDNN010000126.1:0-3659 GCA_036518255.1 Allosphingosinicella sp.
CTCCGAAGCCGAGGACCGTTTGAATGAAGCGGCCGAAGCGCTCGCCTGCGATCCGGCGCGGTTGGAGGAAGCGGAGGCGCGGCTCTTCGATTTGCGCGCGATCGCCCGCAAGCACCGGGTGGAGTGCGACGCCCTTCCCGCCCTCACCGAGGAACTCTCCGCCAAGCTGGCCGCCATCGAGGCCGGGGGCGAAGGCTTGGCCAATCTGGAGCGGCAGGTCGCCGACCGGCGCACCGCCTTCGAACGTCTCGCGGACGAACTCACGCATCTTCGCACCGAAGCGGCGGCGCGCCTGGATGCCGCCGTCGCCGGGGAGCTTGCCCCGCTGAAGCTCGACGCCGCCAAATTTCGCACCGTCATCGAACCGCTGCCCGAAGCGCAGTGGAGCGCGCGGGGGCGGGACCGGGTGGAATTCGAAATCTCGACCAACCCCGGCGCCCCCTTCGCGCCGCTCGCCAAGATCGCGAGCGGCGGCGAATTGTCGCGCTTCATCCTGGCGCTGAAGGTGGCGCTGGCGGAGCGCGGCGGCGTCGCCACGATGATCTTCGACGAAATCGACCGGGGCGTCGGCGGCGCGGTGGCGAGCGCGATCGGCGAACGGCTCCACCGCCTCGCCCAGCGTGCGCAGGTGCTGGTCGTCACCCACAGCCCGCAGGTGGCCGCGCGCGGCAACCAGCATTTCTTCATCGAAAAGAGCCATGACGGCACCGTCACCCGCACCGGCGTCCAAAGGCTGGATAGCGGGCGGCGGCGGGAGGAGATCGCCCGCATGCTATCCGGCGCGGAAGTGACGGACGAAGCGCGCGCGCAGGCGAGCCGGTTGCTGGAGGCGGCATGATGGATTTGCAGCCCTTGCCCATGGACCATGGCGGAACGGTGCATCAGGGGTTGATCGCGCTTCCCGAAGACACGCGCCCGGCACCGGCGATCCTCATCTTCCCGACATTCTCAGGCGTCGACCTGCTCGCCCGCGAGGCGGCGGAACGGCTTGTCGGCTGGGGCTATGGCGCGATCGTCTGCGACGTCTATGGCGAGGGGAGAACCGGGCAGACGCGGGAGGAATCCAGCGCCCTGATGCGGCCGTTCATCGAGGACCGGGCAAGGCTGCGCGCGGTGCTCGTCGCCTGGGCGGATGCGGCGCGGAAGGCGCAGGGCGTGGACGCGAGCCGCCTCGCGGCGATCGGTTTCTGCTTCGGCGGCCTGTGCGCGCTGGACCTCGCCCGAGCGGGTGCAGATGTGCGGGCGGTCGCGAGCTTCCACGGCCTTTTCACCCCCACCGGCCTCCCCGCCGAGCCGATCAAGGCGAAGATCGCCGTCTATCACGGCTGGGACGACCCGATGGCGACGCCCGACCAGTTCGTCGCACTGGGCCGCGAACTGACGGACGCGGGCGCGGACTGGCAGGCCCATGCCTATGGCGGCACGATGCACGGTTTTACGAGCCCGAGAGCCGCCGCCCCGGAGCTTGGCGTGCTCTACAATGCAGTGTCAGCGGAACGGGCGTGGGCCTCGCTGCGATCATTTCTGGAAGAGGCGCTCCGATAAGCCCTCTCCCGCGTGCGGGAGAGGGTTGGGTGAGGGTGGAGAAAGATGACGGTTAACCGCCTTACCAGCCGCCATGCGCGTCCATTGCGGCGTCAGATGACGGATGCCGAACAGATCATCTGGCAGGCACTGCGCAATCGCCATCTTCTCGGCTTCAAATTCCGTCGACAGTGGACGCTTGGATTTTACGTGGTCGATTTCTTCTGTTGCGAGACAAGACTGGTTGTCGAAATCGACGGCGGGCAACATACGGCCGTAGCGGATGGCGCCAGAACAGCATGGCTTGAAGCGCAGGGCTGTCGAGTCCTTCGCTTCTGGAATTCCGATGTGATGAAGAATTTGGAGGGTGTGCTTCAGGTGATCGCGCAAGCTTTGGAGAACCACCCTCACCCCAACCCTCTCCCGCGCGCGGGAGAGGGAGTATGAGCGATCTGTTCGAGGAAGCGCAGGCCGCTGCCGAACTGGAGCGGCTGGCCAAGGAAATCGCGCATCACAACCGGCTCTATCACAGCGAGGATCAGCCGGAGATTTCGGACGCGGCGTTCGACGCGCTCGTGCGCCGCAATGCAGAACTCGAGGCGAAATATCCGCACCTCGTCCGGCCCGACAGCCCATCGCGGCAGGTGGGCGCGGCGCCTGCGGGCCACCTTGCCAAGGTGCCGCATGCGGTGCCGATGCTCAGCCTCGACAATGCGTTTTCCGACGAGGATGTGGCGGATTTCGTTGGCCGGGTACGCCGCTTCCTGAACCTTGGCGATGATGCCGAGGTGGTGCTCACCGCCGAGCCCAAGATCGACGGCCTGTCCTGCTCGCTCCGTTACGAAAAGGGCGTACTGGTGCTCGCCGCAACGCGCGGCGACGGCACGACCGGCGAGGATGTGACGCCGAACGCCCGCACCATCGCCGACATTCCCGAGCGCCTGTCCGGCACGGCGCCGGACGTGTTCGAGATCAGGGGCGAAGTCTATATGGCCAAGGCCGATTTCGCGGCATTGAACCGGCGGCAGGAGGCCGAAGGCGGCAAGATCTTCGCCAACCCGCGCAACGCCGCCGCAGGCTCGCTCCGCCAGAAGGATGCCGCCATCACCGCCGCGCGGCCGCTGCGCTTCCTTGCTCACGGCTGGGGCGAGGTGTCGGACCTTCCGGGCGAAACCCAGTGCGACATCATGCGCACCATTGCCGCCTGGGGCGTCCCGGTATCGGAGGATTTTCAGCGCTTCACGAATATGGACGCGCTCATCGCCCACTATCGGGGGATCGAAGCGAAGCGGGCGGACATGCCCTTCGATATCGACGGCGTTGTCTACAAGGTCGACCGGCTCGACTGGCAGAAACGGCTCGGCCAGGTGGCGCGCGCGCCGCGCTGGGCGATCGCGCACAAGTTTCCGGCCGAACGCGCGCAGACGACGCTCAATGCCATCGGCATCCAGGTTGGCCGCACGGGCAAGCTGACCCCAGTGGCGCGATTGGAGGCGGTGACGGTGGGCGGCGTTACAGTCACCAATGCGACGCTCCATAATGCCGACGAGATCCAGCGTCTCGGCGTCCGGCCGGGCGACCGGATCGTCGTGCAGCGCGCGGGCGATGTCATTCCGCAGATCGTGGAGAATCTGACCGCAAGCGAGGTCCGGCCCGATTACGTCTTCCCCGATCACTGCCCCGAATGCGGATCGGAAGCGGTGCGCGAGGAAGGCGAAGTGGACGTCCGCTGCACTGGCGGGCTCATCTGCCCGGCGCAACGCGTCGAACGGCTGCGGCATTTCGTCAGCCGCCACGCCCTCGACATTGAGGGGCTGGGCCTCGTCCATATCGAAAGCTTCTTCAAGGACGGCCTGCTGCAATCGCCCGCCGACATCTTCCGCCTGCACGAGAAGCGCGAGCTGCTGCTGAACCGGGAGCGGTGGGCCGAAACGTCGGTCGACAATCTCCTTGCCGCCATCGACGCCAGGCGCGCGCCGCCGCTCGACCGTTTCCTCTTCGGGCTTGGCATCCGCCATGTCGGCGAGGTGACGGCGCGCGATCTTGCCCGGCGCTACCGCTCTCTGGCAGGCTTCCGGGAGATGATCGGCAAGGCGCTCGCGTTGCGCAAGGAAACCCTGCCGACCCCCGCCGAG
>DATDNN010000127.1:0-4591 GCA_036518255.1 Allosphingosinicella sp.
CTCGTCTACGCGATGGGCTATCTGTCGCCGGTCACCGTCGGCTTGGGCCTTCTCACCCAGCCTGCGGTAAGCGCGCTCGTCGGCTGGCTCGTCTACGGCGAAAAGCTGACTCTCGCCGACCTTGCCGGCGCAGTCTTCATCTGCGTCGCGCTGGTGTTGATCCGCTTGCCCGAACGGCGGAAGGGTTGAACTTGCAACCCGGATGGCGGCGTATCATCTTGGGCGAAGAACGGAGACACTGACATGGCCGCACCCCAGGTTCCACCCGCCGAGATGACGCTGGACGAGCTCCGCGCCGCTCTGGCGCCGCTCCTCCCCGGCCATGCGGCGTTCGACGGCTGGAACGCGAAAGCGCCGGCGGCAGCGGCGGGCGAGCTGGGCGTTCCCGCCGATCGCGCCGCGCTCGCCTTTTCCGATGGCGCCGTCCAGATGATCGACGCCTGGTTCGACGCGGTCGACAAGGGCATGGCTTCGCACTTTCCGCTCGAAAAGATCGAACGGATGAAGATACGCGAACGCATCCGCGATCTCGTCCTCTACCGGATCGAGGTTATGGCGCCGCACAAGGAAGCGCTGCGCCGCGCCTTCGCCATCCTCTCCATGCCGCAAAATGCGCTTGCTGCCGCCAAGCTCGCTTGGCGCGCGGCCGACCGCATGTGGCGGATCGCGGGCGACACCGCCACCGACTTCAATCATTACAGCAAGCGCGGCATCCTTTCGGCCCTCTACACTGCGACGATGCTCGTCTTCCTGGATGACGAAAGCGAGGACATCGCGAACACCCGCGGTTTTCTCGATCGCCGGATCGACGACGTCATGCGCTTCGAAAAGTTCAAGGCGCAGTGGAAGCGCGGCGACCGGACGCCCAGCCTCGGCCGTTTTCTCGGCCGTCTCCGCTATCCCGCCGTTTAGGGTTTCTGTCTCGCGTTGACTACAAGCGTCAGGACGCCGCTTGCAGCGTGCCCTTGAACATTGCAGCCAGCGGACGCTGATAAAGGGAGGCGAAGCATTTCACCCGCCGCCCGCCGGACCAGAGCTCGACCGTCTCCATGCCGCGAAGATCTTCGGCCAAGGCGATGGCTTCGGCATCGCCCGAAGCGTCGAATTCCTTGTAGGAGCGAATCTCGCGATTCCGTTCGCCGAGCATGTACAGGCGGTAGGTAGCCATGATCTTCCTCGTTGCTGCCCCTTGAGCAGCGGTTGAACCGGTTCCCGACCCCTTGGTTCCAAGGCTCCCTCAAAATGCGAGGACCTGCAATGATTCGCGTGCGCTTGCGCGCCAGAATGAGGCAAAGGCGGGCGGACCGGAGAAAGGGCAAGCCGCTTGCGAGGACTAGCCTTCCGCCGCAGTTATTGATAATCAATCGCATCTACCACGTGCGATGAGCGCCATGTCCCTTCGTCTCGACCAGCTTCCGTTCCGAACGCCCGCGATCGTCGCGGACATCGATTGGCCGCGGCTCAGCGAGAGCGATGCGCGGCGGCTGCGCAATCTCGGCTTCGACGAAGGGGTATCTGTGGAATCCCTGCATGCCGCGCCCTTCGGCAAGGATCCCCTCGCGGTGCGAGTCGGCCGCATGACGGTCGCCATGCGCCGTGCGCAGGCCAGCGCCGTAACGGTCATCCCGGCGGCGTCATGACCGGCATCCCGTTCGTCGCCGTCGTTGGCAATCCCAATGCCGGCAAGAGCGCCCTGTTCAACATGCTCACCGGCGCGCGGCAGAAGGTCGGCAATTATCCCGGAGTCACCGTCGAGCGGAAATCGGGACGCCTCTCGCTGTCTGACGGGCGTCCGGTCGAACTCGTCGATCTGCCCGGTGCCTACAGCCTCGATCCTACCAGCCCGGACGAGGCGGTGACACGCGACGTGCTGTTCGGCCGGCAACAGGGCGAGCGGGTACCGGACGCGCTTCTCATTGTCCTCGATGCCACCAATCTCGACAACCATCTCCGCTTCGCGCTCCAGCTGATCGGGCTCGGTCTGCCCACGGTGGTCGCACTCAACATGGTCGATCTTGCCGCCCGCGACGGCCTTGTCATCAACATCGAACGGCTGTCGGAAGAATTGGGTGTGCCGGTGATCGAAACGGTCGCGGTACGGCGGAAGGGTGCTGACGCGTTAAAGGATGCACTAGGCATCGCTGTCACGGCGGAACGGCGGCCCCGTGCGCCGGAGGAAGACTTCACGTCCGTCCAGCGCCGCGCCCGCGCCATCGCCCGCGCCTCCGTCCTCGGCGAGTCGGCGGGGCACAAGACGAGCAGCCGGATCGACGCCGTCGTTCTGCACCCCGTTGCGGGACCGATCCTCTTCACGCTCATCATGTTCCTGATGTTCCAGGCGGTGTTCGCCTGGTCCGAAGCGCCGGTCGGCGTCATAGAAGGCGGCGTTACCGCACTTCAGAATGCGCTGGTGGCGCGCCTTCCCGACACCCTCCTCCGCTCGATGCTGGTCGACGGCGTCGTGGCGGGCGTCGGCGCGGTTGTCGTCTTCCTGCCGCAGATCCTGATTCTCTTCCTGTTCATCCTTCTTCTCGAGGCGAGCGGCTACATGGTCCGCGCCGCCTTTCTGATGGACCGGCTGATGGCGCGCGTGGGCTTGTCCGGCCACGCCTTCATTCCGCTCCTCTCCTCCTTTGCCTGTGCGGTGCCGGGCATCATGGCGACGCGGACGATCGAAAATCCGAAGCACCGGATCACGACGATCCTGATCGCCCCGCTGATGACCTGCTCGGCCCGGCTTCCCGTCTATGCCGTGATCATCGGCGCCTTCATTCCCGCGCGGAGTGTCGGCTATGGCATCGGCCTTCAGGGCCTTGTCCTGTTTTGCCTTTATGCGGCGGGCATTGCGGGCGCGCTGCTTGCCGCCACCATCCTCCGCCGCACGATTGCAAGGGGCAGCCATCAGAGCTTCCTCATGGAAATGCCCAAATACCAGCTGCCGATCCTGCGCGACGTCGTCCTCGGCCTGTGGCAGCGCGCGCTCATCTTCCTGAAGCGGGCGGGCACGATCATCCTCGTCTCGACGATTATCCTCTGGGCGCTTCTCTCCTTCCCGCAGCCGAAGGCGGATGAAACGGCGCTCGACAGCTCCATCGCCGGCAAGCTGGCGGGCGGGCTGGAGACGATCGTGCGGCCGATCGGCTTCAATCACGAAATCGCCCTCGCGCTCATCCCCGCCATGGCGGCGCGCGAAGTCGCCGTCTCCTCGCTTGCCACGGCCTATGCGATCGAGGCCGGGGACGAGGCGCGGACCGAACAGTCGCTGATCGACCAGCTGCGCGGGCGCTGGTCGCTGCCGACCGCGCTCGCCTTCCTCGCCTGGTTCGTCTTCGCGCCCCAATGCCTCTCGACCATCGCGGTGACGCGGCGGGAAACGAACGGCTGGAAATGGCCCGCCTTCATGCTAGGGTATCTGTTCGGCCTCGCCTATCTGGCGGCGGGTGCGACATATTGGGCGGCGACGGCGCTCGGTCTTTAGGAGCTTTTTTGATGGCGGGTTCGGTGAACAAGGTGATTCTGATCGGCAATCTCGGGCAGGATCCGGAATCGCGCTCGCTCAATAATGGCGGCGAAGTGGTGAACCTGTCGGTCGCCACGACCGAAAGCTGGAAGGATCGCGACGGCCAGCGGCAGGACCGCACCGAATGGCACCGCGTCGTCATCTTCAACGAAAATCTCGGGAAGGTCGCCAAATCCTATCTGCGCAAGGGCTCGAAGGTCTATCTCGAAGGCCAGCTTCAGACCCGCAAGTGGCAGGATCAGAACGGCCAGGATCGTTATTCGACCGAGGTCGTGCTGCAGCGCTTCCGGGGCGAGCTCGTTCTTCTCGACAGCCGCGGCGGCGGCGGCGGCGGCGGATCGGGCGGCGGCTATGACGAGGGCGGCTACGATCAGGGCTTCAGCGGCGGATCGAGCTTCGGCGGCGGCAGCGGTAGCCAGTCCCGGCCCCAGTCACGCCCGCAGCCGGCCTTCGACAGCGATCTGGACGACGACGTTCCGTTTTGACGGCACAGCGTCATGCTGAACTTGTTTCAGCATCCATGATGAAGACAATTCGGTTGATGGAGAGATGGACCCTGAAACAAGTTCAGGGTGACGGCATCTATTTGTTCTTCAGCGCTGCCAATCCGGCGAAGGGCGAGGATTGGGTCTTCGCCTCTTCCTCCGTCTTCACGCCCGCTTCGCGCAGGGCGTCCTCCGCCCCCGGCGCCCGGGGCCAGGGATCGAGGCTCAAGGACAGGGTCTCGGCCACCGCCTCGCCAACGTCGATCATCGCGCCTTCATAGAAAACCACATCGCATTCGGCTTCGCTGAGCTCGATCTCGTCGTCGGGCGTGCCGTCTTTCGGCTCGGGCCGGAAAAGGATGGCAAAATCCTCATCGATATTCGCATCCAGCGGCACGCCAGTGGCGACGCAGCTCTGCGTCACCTGCGCCTTGAGGTGCCCTTTCGCGGTCACCGCCTCGCCGCTCCGCTGAAGGGTGAGGGACGCGGCGAGCGCGTCGATGGCGACAAGATCGAAGCGGCGGGCGAGCGCCGACCGCTCCTCCGCATCGGCTTCCACCGTCATCGGTTTGGCGGACCCGGGAAG
>DATDNN010000128.1:0-11710 GCA_036518255.1 Allosphingosinicella sp.
CATCCGGCCACAGGCGCTTCGCCGCCGCGACTTCATTGCCGGAACAGACAACGCCATCCAGCCCCGCCTCCCGGGCAAGGGCGGTCAGCCTTTCCACCTGGGCGTGCGGATCGCCGCTGACGCCGATGGCGGAAAGGTCGCTGGCGTCGAGGCTGGTCAGCACGGTCACCGCGACCACCTTCGTCCCTTCGGGCGCGGCGGCCTTGGCATCCTCCATCATGGCGCGGCCGCCCGCGGCATGGATGGTCAGAATGGCCGGATCGAGCGGGCGGAGCGCCTGCACCGCCTTGGCGACCGTGTTCGGAATGTCGTGGAGCTTGAGGTCGAGGAAAATGGGCAGGCCGATCTCCGCCATTTCCTTCACCCCATGCCGCCCGTTGGCGGAGAAGAATTCGAGGCCGAGCTTCAGACCGCCGACATGGTTGCGCACCCGCGCGGCAATGGCCTTGGCGCGTTCGAGGTCGGGCGTGTCGATGGCAACGTAGATGGGGCTCGTCATACGGAAGGTCCGATATCGGCGGCGGTGGGATGGGGCGCGTCGGTCGTGCCGATGCCGGACACTTTATGTTCGGGATCGACGGCTGGCGCGGACCGCTGCGCTTCCTGAACGGCGAGGTTGCGGTCATAGGTCGCGATGCGGCGCTGGAGCGACCACAGCCGCGCACGATAATAAAGGAAAGTCGGAAGGAAGCCGATCAGGAAGGCCGCGAAGATCAGCACCGGCAGTTTCACGTCGGCCTGCAATCCGCCCCACAGATTGATGGTCGCGGGCGTCCAGTTGCTGCTGGCGAACAGGACGACGGCTGCGGCCAGGACAACCCAGAACAGCGTCTTCAGAAACTGCATGATATCATCTCCCGAGCGCCGCTTTCCCCTGCCTTGGCGGCAAAATCGCCGCGAGTCGAGAGGGAGGGGTTGCATATCCGCCCATCTCAGCCGGGATTGTCCACGGGCGGGGAGGCGGCATCGCCGAGGCCAATTTCCCGCTCGAGATCGCGGATCAGCTTCCCGATCGACCCGCAGCGGGATTTTTCTTCCTTGAGGATGGCGGCGAATGCTTCCCGCTTCAGCGCGGCGACCGTGCCGGGCGGCAGGCGGCGGCTTTCGGGGATCGCGGAAACGACGATGTCGATCAGCCGGTCCGCGCCGTGGAGGCGCCCCCAGAGATAGTCATTTTCCCGGTAGGCGCGGCTGAAGAAGGCTCCGAAATTGTTGAACTGTATGCCCTTCAGCGTCGCTTCCGCGCCGCCTTCGCGGATCGCCGTCGCATCGTCGGGTGAAATGCGGTCGACCTTCACCGGATCGAACTCGTCCAGCCCTTCGCCCTGCAGAAGCGGGAGGGTGGCGATGTCGTAAAAGGGGTAGCCGAGATAGGTGAGCAGAAGCGCCCGGCGCGGCTGGGTGGGAAGGGCGGCGAGGGCTTCGGTGAGGGTCGCGTCCGCTTCGGTGTCGAGCGCCTGGAGGCCCAGCAATTCGCCCATTGCCGCGATGGCCGCCTCCGGATCGGCCTCGACATTGGCGAAGGCGGCGCGGGCCGCCGCGCTCGCGCTGTCGCCTCGTGCGGCGTCCAGATAGAGGCCGATCAGATCGTATATCGCCTCGCGCGCCGTTCGCGCCGCCTCGCGCGGCATCGCTTCGGCCTCGTCTATCTCGTTGAAACGTTGCGCGAGGAAACGGAGCCTGCGCGTTCGGAAGGCGATATCGTGCAGGCGCATGAAGGTGATGACGTCCGGCCGCGCGCCCCTGGCCGTCAGCGCGTCCTCGGCGTCGATGCCTTGCCGCCGGACAGCTGCCCACACCGCCTGTCGCACCATTTCGCGGCGGTGCCGTCCGCCGCCGCCGCCGAGGCGGAAGATGCCGTCGGCCAGATCCTCGACCACGACTGACAGCTTCAGATGTCCATAGGCGGGATAGGTGAACCCCGCCTCCCGCGCGGCGATATTATTCGCCTTGAACCGCCAGGCGGCGAGGCGCGAGGGATTGGGGCGGGACAGGAGCAAGGTCATGCCGAACGTGCGCTCGATTGCCGCCTCCACCTCCGGCCGCATCGCCTCGACGATATGGGTGAGGCGCCGGATGCGGGACGAACGATGTTCGATCGCCTCCAGATTGTCGCGGATCGGCTGTTCGCGCGGTATGTCGGAAAGCGCGGCGAAGATGGCGGTGAAGAAGCCGGGGCGATCCGCCGTGCCGTCCTTCGTCATCTTCACGCTCTTATGCCCAGGCGTTGGATCGATATAGACGAAGCGCCGGTCGACGCCGCGCCGCGCTGGCCGGTCCTTGAGGGCGGCAAGCGCCGGCTGGAACGGGGCGTTGGCGAGCACCGATCCATCGATCAGGGCCGCGCTGTCCACGTCGCCAATCGCCACATGACGGGGTAGGGCGCGCTTCAGGAACGCTTCGCGCCCCGGCCAGGGCTGGCCCCGCGCCGCGAGCGCGGCGTCCAGCTCCTTCACCTGGAAGGGCGGAAATGCGCCGGGGAAACTTGCCGTCGCCCGGGCCGCGAAGGCGAGTTCGGGGGCATCGGCGATACGCGGAAGGCCACCGCCTTCCTTGCGGAAGGAAAGGGTGACGCGATGCTCCCGTTCCACCACTTCCGCCGGGCTGTGGAGCCGCAGCCGTTCGGGATAACCGTGAAAATCCGTCACGGTGACGAACAGATCGAGCGGCTGGTAAGCGGGGAGGAGGGGCGGCCCGCCCGGCTCCTTTTTCATCGCCTCGAAGGCGTCGAGCAGCAAATTGGTGAAGATGGTGCCGCCAAAAGGCGGATCGAACCAGCGCGCCCGCACGAAATTGGCGAGCTTCGCGCGCACCTCGGCGCGATGCTCCGCATCGACCGTCTTCTCGACCGTGCCGCTCCGTGTCGACAGCATCCAGGCGAAGGGCACCGCCGCGGCCTTGGCGAAGCGGGATACGGCGCTGACCTCAGGGTCGATCAGCCGGTCGACGTCGGCCGTCTCGAGCCAAAGGTCGGTCAGAGGATCGAGCGAGGCACCGGACGCTATGGCTTCGGCGAGGAATATGGCGTTGATCCCGCCTGCGCTCGCGCCCGCCAATATGTCGACGAGAATGCGGAGAGACAGGTCGCATTCCTCGGCGATCGTCGCCAGCAGGGAGCGGTAGACGCAGGTCGAATCGCCCTCCGGCATCTCGCCGGCATGATGCGCCTGGCTTGCGCGGGCGAGGCGCCAGATCTCCTTCGTGATGCCGTGCATATAGACGGCAAGGCTGATGCCGCCATAGCAGACGAGGGCCAGCCGAAGTTCCTTCTCCCGCATCTGGGCAAGGTGGCAGGATGCGAAGGCCCTGTCGAGCGGGGGAAAATATTTGGCGGGGCCCCTCTTTTCAAACCGTTGCGGTTCCGCATAGTGTCCCACCGTTGTCATACACCGGGAGAGGGATTCCCCACATGATCAAGCATTGGATTCTTGCGAGCGTCGCTACGGCCGGGCTCGTCGCCACCGCGCCGGCCGTTGCCGCCGACACCGCGGCGAAGGCCGCGGCCGCCAAGCCGCAATATGGCAGCTGGGGCTATGACGCCTCGGGCATGGACAAGAGCGCGAAGCCGGGCGACAGCTTCTTCGATTATGCCAACGGCAATTGGGCGAAGACGACCGAGATTCCGGCGGATCGCTCGTCCTGGGGCAGCATGCAGATCCTGCGCGACCTTTCCGATCAGCGCACCCGCGAGATCATCGAGGAAGCGGCGAAGGCCAAGGGGCCGAAGGGCAGCGTCAGCCAGAAGGTCGGCGATCTCTACGCCTCGTTCATGGACGAAGCCGCGATCGAGGCGAAGGGCACCGCGCCCTTGAAGCCGTTCCTGGCGAAGGTGGACGCGATCAAGGACAAGAGCGATATCGCCCGCATCTTCGGCGAGTTCGGCCAGATCAACATCACCGCGCCGATCGGCGTCGGCGTGGTCCAGGATCTCAAGAAGAACGACGAATATGGCGTCTATCTGGGTCAGGGCGGCCTTGGCCTTCCCGACCGCGATTATTATTTCGACGACAAATATGCGGCGCAGCGCGACGCCTATGTGAAGCATATCGGCACGATGCTGAAGCTTGCCGGCATTTCCGAGCCGGAAGCGCGCGCGCAGCGCATCTATGACCTGGAAAAGAAGATCGCCTCCTCGCACTGGACCCAGGTCGAGCAGCGCCAGATCGACAAGCTCTACAATCCGATGACGCTGGCTGACCTTCAGAAGTCCATGCCGGGCTTCGATTGGGCGGCCTATTTCAAGGCCACCGGCATTCCGATGCAGCCGCGCTATATCGTTACGACCCCGAGCGCGCTTACCGGCGCCGCGAAGCTCGTCGGCGATGAGCCGCTGCAGACCTGGAAGGATTATCTGACCTTCCGCGTCATCGCCGATGCCGCACCGATGCTGACCAAGGCCTTTGCCGAGGAGAGCTTCGCCTTCAACGGCAAGACCCTGCAGGGCACGCCGCAGCTCAAGGACCGCTGGAAGCGTGGCGTCGATCTCGTCGGCAACAGCCTCGGCGAGGCGGTGGGCGAGCTCTACGTCGCCAAATATTTCCCGCCCGACGCCAAGGCGAAGATGGATGCTCTCGTGAAGAACATCATCAAGGCCATGGACAATCGGCTTGCGAACCTTGAATGGATGTCGCCGGAAACCAAGGTGAAGGCACGCGCCAAGCTCGCCGCGTTCACACCGAAGATCGGCTATCCCGACAAGTGGCGCGATTATTCCGCTTTGGAAATCGTGCCCGGCGATGCGCTCGGCAATGCCGAGCGCGCGACCCGCTTCGAATATTTCCGTCAGGTGGCGAAGCTCGGCAAGCCGGTCGACCGTTCCGAATGGGGTATGACGCCGCAGACGGTGAACGCCTATGCGAACCCGCTTCTCAACGAAATCGTGTTCCCGGCGGCGATCCTGCAGCCGCCCTTCTTCGATCCCAATGCGGACGATGCGGTGAATTACGGCGCGATCGGCGCGGTGATCGGTCACGAAATCACCCACCATTTCGACGATCAGGGCCGCAAGTTCGACGCCACCGGCAACCTTGCCGACTGGTGGACGGCTGAAGACGTCGCCCGCTTCAAGGCGCTGACCGACCAGGTCGTGAAGCAATATGGCGAATATGAGCCGCTGCCCGGCCACAAGGTGAATGGCGAATTGACGCTTGGCGAGAATATCGCCGATCTCGCGGGCCTTCGCCTCGCTTATGACGCCTACAAGATGTCGCTCGGCGGCAAGGAAGCGCCGGTGATCGACGGCTACACCGGCGATCAGCGCTTCTTCCTCGGCTTCGGCCAGGCCTGGCGGACCAAGATGCGCGAGGCCGCGATCCAGCAGCAGATCGCGACCAACCCGCACACGCCCGGTCATTACCGCCCTCTCGTCGTCCGCAATTTCGACGAATGGTACAAGGCGTTCGATGTGAAGGACGGAAAGTTGTATCTGACCCCTGAACAACGCATCAAAGTTTGGTAAACAGTGATGACGGCCGGGCTTTCGCCCGGCCGTCATCGTCCTGACCGAACTTTTAAAGGAGAGGTCTGCTGAACCGGCGGATCCCGTATATGTTAGCCGGCCTCACCTTGGCCGGTCTTCTTTTCGCCGCGTCGACCGGCTCCAACAATTCGTCCGTGGCGACGGGCGGATTGCCGGCATCTTCGTTGAAGGCCTCCATTCTCTCTTCGATCGCCAATATCGGTAAAGAGCCGAGCGTCGTGGATTATGGACGTCTTGATCAAAGGCTTACCGCCTTGTCGCAGGAAAAGGCTGTTGTCGGCCTTGCCGTCGCGGTGGTTGAGAACGGCCAGGTCCGTTTCATGAAAGGCTATGGCGAGACGATCGCTGGGAGCGGCGATCCCGTCACCACCGACACGGTTTTCCGTTGGGCCTCCGTCTCGAAGGGCGTGGCGGGCGACATGGTGGCGAAGCTTGCCGCCGAAGGAAAATTGTCTCTCTACGAACCGGCGGGCAAATATGCGCCTTCGCTGCGCCTTCCTGGCGGCAATGAAGCCCGCGCGACCATTTCCGATATCCTCTCCCACCGGCTTGGCATCTACGCCCATGCTTATGAGGGGAAGCTGGAGGACGGCATGGACGCGCGCCTGCTCCGCTCATCCCTTTCGGCCCTCAACAACATCTGCGCGCCAGGGCAGTGCCATGCCTACCAGAATGTCGCTTATGACGCGGCGAGCGAGATCGTGGAGACGGTGACCGGCAAACCCTATCCGGAGGCGGTCCGGCAGCAACTCTTCCTGCCGCTCGGCATGACGAGCGCCACCGCGACGCGCGAGGGCCTGCTGGGCGCGAAGAGCTGGGCCCGTCCGCACCGGGGCGGCAAGGATTCGAAGCCTGTCGAGGTGACCGATTCCTACTACCGCGTGCCCGCCGCCGGGGGCGTCAACAGCTCGATTAAGGATCTCGCCATCTGGATGATCGCCCAGATGGGCGCCGCGCCCGACGTCCTTCCGAAGGAAGCGCTGGAAAGCGTCCAGACGCCGGTCACCGGCACGCCGGGCGAGCTTGGCCGCCTGAAGGCGCAGGGGCGTATCAAGGATCCTCGCTACGGCCTTGGCTGGCGCATCTACGATTATGCCGGCCACACCATCATCGGCCATCGCGGCGGCGTTACCGGTTACCGTTCCCTCATCCTCTTCGATCCGAAGAAGAAGAGCGGCGTCGTCGCCCTCTGGAACTCCGCCACCAACCAGCCCTCCGGCCTCGAGTTCGAGGTGATGGACATGCTCTACGGGCTGGAACCGATCGACTGGCTGAAGCTGGATTCGAAACCCTCTCCCCTTGCGGGAGAGGGCTAGGGAGAGGGGCGTGGCCGAAGCCGCTCGATGCGGCTGAAGACATCCAAAGGCTCGCTTACGCTCGCAACCCCTCTCTCCAACCTCTCTCCCGCAAGGAGAGAGAGGCTAACCCGCATGTATCCGCGCCCAGATCGGCAGATGGTCCGAAGCCTTGCGCGCGTTCGCGCTGCTGTGCGCGCCGCTTTCCAGGATCGCCACCCCGTCCGAAACCATGATCCGGTCGAGCTGCGCCACGGGCCGCCTCGCATGGAAGCTGCGGCCGCAATCGGCGAAACGGTGGTGGTGGGCGAAATCGCGCAGGCAGCCGCTTGCATTGCTCCATTCGTTGAGGTCGCCCATCAGCACCCGGGGCAGCTGCTCCCGCTCATGATGGTCGAGATGGTGAAGGATCGCGTGCGCCTGCCGCCGCCGCCAGAGGCCCGACAGGTCGAGATGCATGCCGACCACCCGGAGTGCTGCGCCGTTCACCCGCACGTCCGCCATCACCGCGCCGCGCGGCTCCAGCGAAGGGATGTGCAGCATCTCGTGATGCAAGATTTCCGCATCCTTACGGAGAAGGATCGCATTGCCGTGCCAGCCGAGGCTGCCGCTCCGCGCGCCGAACGGCACTGGCTTATAGTCGGTATGTTCCTCGATCATGTGGAGGGGGAGGGCGCTTTCCCGCGCGCCGAAGCGCCGGTCGGCCTCCTGAAGCGCGACGACATCGGCCCCCACTTCATTCAGAACTTCGAGCACCCGCTCGGGCTTGCGCCGCCGGTCGGTGCCCACGGCCTTGCGCATATTGTAACTGGCGACGAGGATCATGCGCTCCCTGTTCTGAAACCCTTTTCGGAGAGGCGCAACGCAATAAGTTGCCACTTCTCTCCATCGCGGTGCTAACGAAGGGGCATGGCGAAACCACGGAAACGATTTGTGTGCCAGGCCTGCGGATCGGTCTCGACCCGCTGGCAGGGGCAATGTGCCGACTGTTCGGAATGGAATACGCTCGTCGAAGATGTGTCGGAGGTGGTGACGCCCTTTTCGGCGCGGCACAATCTCCGCTCCGGCGGCCGGACGGTGCAGCTCGTCGGCCTCGACACCGAAATCGCCCTGCCGGAGCGGATGAAGACCGGCATTGCCGAATTCGATCGCGCGCTTGGCGGCGGGGTGGTGGCGGGCTCGGCGACGCTCATCGGCGGCGATCCCGGTATCGGGAAATCGACCCTGCTCCTCCAGACCGCCGCGAATGTCGCCTCGCGCGGCCTCTCCGTCGCCTATATATCCGGCGAGGAAGCGGCCGATCAGGTGCGCCTGCGCGCCCGCCGCCTGGGTCTCGGGCAGGCACCGGTCCAGCTCGCCGCCGCCACGTCCGTGCGCGATATCCTGACGACCTTGGGCGAGGGGACACCGCCCGCGCTTCTCGTCATCGATTCCATCCAGACGATGCATTCGGACCTGATCGAAGGCGCGCCCGGTACGGTGAGCCAGGTGCGCGCCTCCGCGCAGGAACTCATCCGCTTCGCCAAGGAAAGGGGCACCGCGCTCATCCTTGTCGGTCATGTCACCAAGGACGGCAGCATCGCCGGCCCCCGCGTGCTCGAACATATGGTCGACACCGTTCTCTCCTTCGAAGGGGAGCGGAGCCATCAATATCGCATCCTCCGCGCGGTGAAGAACCGCTTCGGCGGCACGGACGAGATCGGCGTCTTCGCCATGGCGGAAGAGGGGCTGGAGGAAGTCGCCAACCCCTCCGCCCTGTTCCTCACCCATCGCGGCGAGGCGGTATCCGGCGCCACCGTTTTCCCCGCACTCGAGGGGACGCGCCCCGTTCTCGTCGAAATCCAGGCGCTCACCGTCCGCCTCGCCAGCGGCGCCACCCCGCGCCGGGCGGTGGTCGGCTGGGATTCGGGGCGGCTCGCCATGATCCTCGCCGTGCTGGAGGCACGCTGCGGGCTCAGCTTCTCGACGGCGGAGGTCTATTTGAACATCGCGGGCGGTTACCGGGTGAGCGATCCGGCCGCCGACCTCGCCGTCGCCGCCGCGCTCATTTCGGCCTTGTCGGAGCGCCCCGTTCCGGCCGACACGATCGCGCTGGGGGAAGTGGCCCTGTCGGGCGAGCTCCGTCCTGTCGCCCACGGCGCCCTCCGTCTCAAGGAGGCGGCGAAACTCGGCTTCGAACGTGCGCTGGTTCCTGCCTCGCTCAAGGGTGAGAAGAGTCCGCTTTCCCTCACCGGCTTTCGCACGCTGGGGGAACTGGTGGACCACATGCTGGGGCGGTAAAGGTAAGACGTCACCCCGGCGGAAGCCGGGGTCTCATCCCGCAAATGCGCGATCCGGTCCCGAGATCCCGGCTTTCGCCGGGATGACGCCGGTGATTACCAAAACCTCTTCCCCAACCTGCCCGCACCCCTTAGCAGGAGCGGCATGACTGCACTCGACATCATCACCCTGCTGCTCGTCGGCGGCGGGCTTGTTCGCGGGTTCATGCGCGGCTTCGTCACCGAAGTGCTCGCGCTCGCCTCATGGATCGCCGCCATCGCCGCGCTCAAGATCTTCCACACGCCGCTCGCCGCGCGGCTGGAAGGGCCGGTCGGCACGGTATCGGGTGCTTCCGTCCTCGCCTTCGCCATCATCTTCCTCGGCGTGTTCATCGCGGGGAAGGTCATCTCCCACCGCATCGGCGGCGCGACCCGCAACAGCTTTGTTGGCCCGGTGGACCGCGTCCTCGGCGGCGGCTTCGGCGCATTGAAGGGCCTCATTGGCGTCACCTTGCTCTTCCTCGCCGGCAGCCTCGCCTACGACATGTTCTACGGCCGCGATGCGGAGCGGCCCGGCTGGATGACGGACAGCCGCACCTATCCGTTGCTCAGCGCCAGCGGCCGCGCCATCGTCGATTTCGTCGAGGCCCGGCGCGCGGCTCCGGCGGATGAAGTGGCGAACGAGGCGGCGGCGGAGAAAGCGGAATGACGGAAATCCGCCTCCACGACACGATGGCGCGGGAAAAGCGCGTCTTCACGCCCGCCAATCCGGCGCGCGTCACCATGTATGTGTGCGGCCCCACCGTCTATAACCGCGCCCATATCGGCAATGCGCGGCCCGCCGTGATATTCGACGTGCTCGCCCGCCTTCTGCGCCACGTCTATGGCGAGAACAGCCTCGTCTATGCGCGCAATGTGACGGACGTCGACGACAAGATCATCGATGCGGCGAGGGCGGAGGGCGTCGACCCGTCGGTCATCACGCGGCGTTATGAGGATTTCTACCTCGCCGACATGGGCGCGCTTGGCGTCCGGCCGCCCGACCTCGCGCCCAAGGCGACCGAAAATGTGGCCGAGATGATCGGCATGATCGCCCGGCTGATCGAGACCGGCCATGCTTATGAGGCGGACGGCCACGTTCTCTTCCACGTGCCCTCCGACCCCGATTATGGCGCGCTCGGCCGCCGCGACCGGGAGGCGATGATTGCCGGGGCCCGCGTCGAGGTCGCCTCCTACAAGAAAGACCCGGCCGATTTCGTGCTGTGGAAGCCGTCGGCCGAAGATGTGATCGGCTGGGGCAGTCCATGGGGCAGGGGCCGTCCGGGCTGGCATATCGAATGCTCGGCGATGATCGAGCGGCACCTCGGGCAGACGATCGACATCCACGGCGGCGGCCTCGACCTCATCTTCCCGCATCACGAGAACGAGATCGCGCAAAGCCGCTGCGCGCATGGGGGCGCACCGCTCGCCCGTTACTGGATGCATAACGGCTTCCTGTCGATGGCGGGCTCTGAAAAGATGTCCAAGTCGCTCGGCAATGTGGTGACCGTCGCGGACCTGCTGGCGCAGGGCCATAAGGGCGAGACGCTCCGCCTCGCGCTCCTTTCCGCCCATTATCGTCAGCCGCTCGAATGGTCTGATCAGCTGATCGCCCAATCCAAGGCAACGCTCGATCGGCTATACCGCGCGGCGGGCGATGCGGAGCAGGGCAAGCCTGATCGGGGCGTCGTGGAGGCGATTGCCGACGATCTCAACACGCCGCTCGCCTTGTCGCGTCTCATCGCCATCGACGATCCGGCAACGCTGAAGGCCAGTGCCATGCTGCTGGGCCTAGTGACCGAAGGCGCGGTAAGCTGGTTCCAAGGCGAAGGCGATGCCCGCATCGACGGCCTTGTCGCGGCGCGCATGGAGGCCAAGAAGAACCGGGATTTCGCCGAGGCCGACCGCATCCGCGCCGAACTGGCGGCGGAGGGCATCGTGCTGGAGGATGGCCCGCAGGGCACCACCTGGCGGCGCGCCTGAGGCTCCTCGCCGGGTCGGCAGAAACGATTTTCCTACTCGGCCCCGCCGTGACATGATGCGGGGATGACCTTTAGCCGATCCTCGCAGCCTCTTTTCCGCACACGCGCGGGGGGATGTTCGGAAAACATCGCCACACCATCACTTTCATCATCTTTCCCTCGTAGAGCGGATGATGGCGCGGCGGTTCGCGCCGCCCTATATGGCCTCGCATGACCACGGCACTTTACAACCGCGACATCCTGCGCCTGGCCGCGTCCATTCCCCATTCGGGCCGCCTCGCCGACCCGCAGGCGAGCGTTGAAAAACGTTCCCCCGTCTGCGGCAGCCGGGCTGCGGTGGATGTGATCCTGGATGCCGCGGGCCGGGTCTCGGCGCTGGGGCAGGAGGTGAAGGCCTGCGCGCTTGGCCAGGCTTCGGCTTCGCTCATGGGCGCTCACGCGGTCGGCCGCACCGCCGCCGAAATCGATGCCGCCCGCGCCGCGCTCGCCGATTATCTTGCCGGGCGGCGCGACAATCCCGGCGACTGGCCCGGCCTCGACATTCTTCGGGAGGCGCGGCCCTACACCGCTCGCCATCCCTCCATCCTTCTTCCTTTCGAGGCGGCGGCCGAAGCCGCGATGCGGGTGCACGGCTGATGGACGGCCACAGCGCGACCG
>DATDNN010000129.1:0-4688 GCA_036518255.1 Allosphingosinicella sp.
CTTGCTCGCCTTGTCGATCGCGCGCTGGATATTGTCCTTGGGCATGGATTGCGCGCGGGCGGCGAGCACGGCGGCGCGCAGGCGCGGGTTCATGTCCGGATCGGGCGTGCCCATCTTCGCCGCGACGGTGATTTCGCGGGAAAGCTTGGAAAACATGGCCGAGCGCTTCTTATCCTGCGCGCCCTTCCGGTGCATGATGTTCTTGAATTTACTATGGCCTGCCATTGTCGCCGCCCGTTTTCCCTCTGATCCTGCTAATCCAGCCGCACCGCGGTGCCGGACACCGTCACCATCAGCATCGAGCTCTGGTTGCCCAGCACTTCATAATCGATATCGACGCCGATCACCGCATTGGCGCCGACGCGGTTCGCCTCCGCCTCCAGCTCCTGGAAAGCCTCGCGCCGCGCGTCGCGCAGCGTGCTTTCATAGGATCCGGCCCGGCCGCCGACGATGTCGCGGATGCCGGCGAACAGATCCTTGAAGATGTTCGCCCCCACGATCACTTCGCCGGTGACGACGCCGAGATATTCTGCAACCTGACGGCCTTCGACGGATGGCGTTGTGGTGACGATCATCTTCCCCTCCTCTTAGTCGAGGCCGAGCGCCTGCCGGTAGGTTTCGAGCAGGGCGTCGGCTTCCTGGCGGACATGGCTTTCCATCTTCCGCAGGCGCACTATGGCACGCATCGTCTTCGTGTCATAGCCGCGCGCCTTGGCTTCGAGATAGACGTCCTTCACGTCGTCGGCGATCGCCTTCTTCTCTTCTTCCAGCCGCTCGATGCGTTCGATCAAGAGCCGCAGCTCGTCGGCCGCGACATTACCTTCTGACATTGTGATCCCACCCGATTCTTGGATTTGAAGGGGAGGCTCTAGAATCTTGAGGAGCGCCGCTCAAGCCGCTCCTTCGCACATGCGGGTTGAAACCGGGGCCAGAGTGGCTATTCCGCACCTTCGAGCCCAAGGAGATTTCATGCTGAGCCAGTTCGCGCCGCGCAGCCGCAAGGTCCGCATCCTCGCCACCCTCGGACCGTCGAGCGATACGCCGGAGCGCATCCGGGAACTGGCCGAAGCGGGCGCCGACGCCTTCCGCCTCAACATGAGCCATGGCACGCATGAGGATCATGCCCGGCGCGTGCAGATGATCCGCGCCCTCGAAAAGGAACTGGGCCGTCCCACCACCATCCTCGCCGACCTGCAAGGGCCGAAGCTGCGCGTCGGCAAGTTCGCCGCGGGCAAGGAGGAGCTTACCAGGGGCCAGACCTTTATCTTCGACCGGGACGAGACGCCCGGCGATGCCAATCGCGTCACCCTGCCGCACCGCGAGATTTTCGAGGCGATCGAGCCCGGCACGCGGTTGCTGGTCGACGACGGCAAGCTCGTCTTCCGTGTCACCGCCGTCCATCCCGAGCGGATCGAGACCCTGGTCGAGGTGCCGGGCACCATCTCGAACAATAAGGGTCTCAATGTCCCCGACGTCGTGCTGCCGCTCGCCGCGCTCACCGAAAAGGACCGCAAGGATCTCCACTTCGCGCTCGATCAGCATGTCGACTGGATCGCGCTCTCCTTCGTGCAGCGCCCGGAAGACGTGGCCGAGGCCAAGCGGCTGATCGGCGGCAAGGCCGCGCTCCTCGCCAAGATCGAGAAGCCCGCCGCGATCGAGCGCCTCGACGGCATCCTCGAGCTCGCCGACGCCGTCATGGTGGCGCGCGGCGACCTTGGCGTCGAAATGCCGCCGCACGAAGTGCCGCCGCTCCAGAAAAGGATCGTCGAAAGCGCCCGCCGCCTCGGCCGTCCGGTTGTGGTCGCGACGCAGATGCTCGAATCGATGATCACCGCGCCCTCGCCGACCCGCGCCGAAGTGTCGGACGTCGCGACCGCCGTCTATGACGGCGCGGACGCCATCATGCTGTCGGCCGAAAGCGCGAGCGGCGCGTGGCCCGTCGAAGCCGTGGCGATGATGAACAGCATCGCGACCAGCGTCGAGGCCGATCCTTCCTACAGCGCGCGCGTTCATTTCACCGAAACCCTGCCCGATCCGACCACCGCCGACGCCATGGCGGGCGCCGCGCGGGCGATGATCGATACGGTCGGCGCGGCGGGCATCGTCTGCTTCACCTCCTCGGGCTCGACCGCGCGCCGCATTGCGCGCGAACGCTCGTCCGTTCCCTCGCTGGTCCTCACCCCTTCGCTCGCGACGGCGCGCCGCTGCGGCCTGCTCTGGGGCGCTCACGCCGTGCACACACGCGACGTGTCGAGCTTCGAGGAGATGGTCGGCAAATCGAAGCGCATGGCGCTCCGTCATGGCCTCGCCAGGGGCGGCGACCGCATCATCCTGATGGCAGGCGTGCCGTTCGGAACGCCGGGCTCGACCAATATCGTCCATGTCGTCCGCCTCGTCGGCGACGAACTCGAACGGCACCGGACGAAGGCCTGATTGTGCTCCTGCGAAAGCAGGAGCCCGCAGTCGTCAAGCCGCCCCAGGTCCGCCAGCTTCACGGTGGAGATAGGCGCTCCGTAAGGAGGCTGGCGGCCCGGCCGCGCCGCAGGGGTGGAAAGTTCAGAGCAGCCCTTCGGCCTCGAGCCGTGCGCGGAGGCCGTCCGCATCCGTGAACAGATGTGCCTTCATGCCGACGGCCTCGGCGCCTTCGACGTTGATGATGCGATCGTCGATGAACAAGGCGTCCTGCGCCTTGAGGCCGAACCGGTCGAGGGCGAGAAAGTAGATGGCCGGATCCGGCTTCATCAATTTCTCCTCGCCGGAAACGACGATGCTCTTGAAGCGGCGGAAGAAGGCTTCTTCCCGCGCCCGGAACGGCGTCCAGAAATCGGCCGAGAAATTGGTGATGGCGAAAAGCGGAACGCCGCGTGCGTCCAGCGCCGCGACGATCTCGTGGACGCCCGGCACCGGATCCCGGATCGTCTCGCCGAAGCGGCTGCCCCAGGCGGCGATATGATCGGCATAGGCCGGGAATTTTTCGGAAAGTTCGGCGGCGGCCTCATCGAAACCGCGCCCGCCATCCAGCGAATCGTGCCAGTTCCAGAGGTCCGTATCTTCGATGAAACGCAGGCGGGCATCATCGTCCGCGATCTGGCGGACAAGGAAGCTTTCGGGATCCCAGCCGTAAAGGACGTTGCCGACGTCAAAGATGACGGCTTTGGGCTTCACCACTTCCGTCATGCTGAACGTGTTTCAGCATCCATGGCAGCGGCACGCTCCGATCAAGACGAGAAAATGCCGGGCGTTACCCCGGCATGGACCCTGAAACGCGTTCAGGGTGACAGTCAGGCCTTAGCCCTGGCGAGCCTTGAAGCGGCGATTCGTCTTGTTGATGACGTATGTGCGGCCCCGGCGGCGGATCACGCGGCAGTCACGGTGGCGCGACTTGAGGGACTTGAGCGAGTTGCGGATCTTCATGGCCTTAAGCCTGTCTTTCGATTCTTGAATTGCTGGAAATTCGAAGGCGCTCCCCTAAGGAGAGGCGCCCCTCAAGTCAAGCGGCCTGCCGCGCCTTCAGTTTCCGCTCCCAGGCCAGCGCGTCGGCGACGATGTCGTCCAGCCGATCGCGTTTCGGCCGCCAGTGGAGGGTCGCCAGGATCTTGGCATTGTCGGCGACCAGCGTGTCGGGATCGCCGGGACGACGCGCCTCCAGCCGCCGCTCGATCGGCGTGCCCGCCACCCGGTCGGCGGCGTCCAGCACTTCGAGGACCGAAAAGCCCCGGCCATAGCCGCAGTTCAGCACCAGATTCTCGTCCGGAACCGCGATCAGTCGCTCCAGCGCCGCGACATGGGCGTCGGCAAGGTCGCTGACATGGATATAGTCGCGCACCCCCGTTCCGTCCGGCGTCGCATAATCGTTGCCGTAGACGCCGACATAGGAACGCTTCCCCACCACCGTTTCGGCGGCGACCTTGATGATGTGCGTGCCGATCTTGCTCGATTGCCCGGACCGGCCTTCCGGATCGGCGCCGGCGACGTTGAAATAACGGAGCGCGCCATAGTTGAACGGATGGGCCCTCGTCGCGTCCGCCAGCATCCGCTCGGTCATGAGCTTCGACCAGCCATAGGGATTGATCGGCTGCATCCGCGATTCCTCGGTGATCGGCACCGTTTCGGGAATGCCGTAGACCGCCGCCGTCGAGGAGAAGATGAAATGCGGCACCCCTTCGCGCACCACCGTTTCGATGAGCGTGCGGCTCTTCACCGTGTTGTTTTCATAATAACGCAGCGGCTGTTCGACCGATTCCCCGACCAGGATCGATCCGGCGAAATGCATGACCGCCTTGATGCCATGATCGCGGATGATCCGGCCGACCAGCACTTCATCGGCGATGTCGCCTTCATAGAAAGACGCGCCCTCCGGAACCGCCCAGCGGAACCCCGTCGAAAGATCGTCGATCACGACGACGGACCAGCCTGCATCCAGCAGCGCCAGTACCGCATGGCTGCCAATATATCCGGCGCCACCGGTCACTAGTACGGGCACTTTCTCAACGCTCATCTTCATTCCCTGGAAACGCTTTTCCGCTCATGCAGCGAAAATCATGCAAGATCGTTCCATGCGCAACATGATCGCTCGATGAAAGGGGCAATGACATGAAAGCTGTTCTTCTGCGTTCGGCCTTCACCGCCGCAGCGCTGGCAATGGCGGGGTGTAGTACAACCAGTAGCGGCCCAGCGCCATCGCAAGT
>DATDNN010000130.1:0-9873 GCA_036518255.1 Allosphingosinicella sp.
TGCTCGGCCCCCGCGGCAATGGCGGGGTGCGGCTGACCTTGTGCGATCAGGGTGTCGATGTCCTGCTGGAGAATGTTGCAGCGGACAGCCTCGCGGCGACCGAGGCGCTGGCTGCCTTTGCCGAAGAACATCGCCTTGCACGGCTGGCACTGGATGACGGTTATGGTCCGCAGACGCGGTGGGAGCCGGAGCCGGTGACCGTCTCCTTGAGCGGCGTTCCGGTGCCGCTGCCGCATGGCGCCTTCCTCCAGGCAACACAGGAAGGGGAGGTGGCCCTGATCGCTGCGATGCGCGAGGCGGTGGGGGAGGCGCAGATCGTCGCCGACTTGTTCGCGGGCCTCGGCACCTTCGCCCTCGCGCTGCCCGGCAGAACCTATGCAGCGGAAGGGGCGCGGGATGCGGCTTTGTCTTTAAAGGCCGCGGCGAACCGGGCGCAGCGGCAGATCTTCGTCGATCATCGCGACCTGTTCCGCCGCCCGCTCGACGAGAAGGAGCTTGGCCGGTTCGAAGCGCTGGTACTCGATCCGCCGCGCGCGGGCGCCAAGGAGCAGATCGCACTGATCGCCCGGTCGCAGGCGCCGCGCCTCGCTTATATTTCCTGCAATCCATCGACCTTCGCGCGTGATGCGAAGATGCTGATCGACGGGGGCTACCGGCTTCTATGGGTACAGCCGGTCGGGCAGTTTCGCTGGTCCACGCATGTCGAATTGGCGGCGGCCTTTTCGAGGCGAAGTTGATGAAAATGATGGTCTGGCGTGTAAATCCGGAAGCCTGTTTCTGAATGAGAAAGAGCAAGGCCATGAGGCCTCGCTCCTCCATGTCAGAAATGGGCTGTGTAGGAAAATTCCTGATGAGCGCTGTCAGCCTTGGTGGAGGAGGCCCAGCGCGGCGTGCAGCGTCAGGGCGAGGAGGCAGAGGGACGCGGCCGTGAACAGCAGGAAACGCGTGCGGACCACGTTGGTGACAGCGTGGACGAGGCTGTGCGCGATGCGGAGCGCCACGTAACCCCAGGCGAGATATAGGTTGAATCCGTATCCCATCCCCATCAGCGCCAGCGTAAGGCAGATGGCGTAGAACAGGGTCGGCTGTTCCATCAGGTGGTTATAATTGTGGGCCTTCCACTGGACGTGATCTTCAACCACGCCGTCGAGCGCGCCGGGACGGGAGCCGACGCGGCCCTTGAGCGCGATTCCCTTGCGCTTCATCGCCGGGAAACGCGTGAAGTACATCCAGAACATCATCACGAGCGACCAGCTGACGAGTGCGACGACCGGCGCGAGAATTGGGCTGTAATTATTCATGAAAAAAGCACCTTCCCCTGTTTCGAGGGGAAGGTGCTTCATTCGTTTCGGGAGTGCAAGCAGAGTTCCTCCCCCCTTGGGGGAGGATCTAGATCAGCCGAACATCTTGCCGAAGGCGCGCTTGGCGCGGGTCTTCCAGTGGCCGCGATGATAGGCGTCGGAGGCGAGGAGCGGGAGAACACTCGTCGCTTCGGCGAAGACCATCTGCTCGAGTGCCGTTGAAACCTTGCCCCAGCTCGCCGCTTCCTGAAGCGTGGAGGAGGAGCAGGCGCCGTCACGGACGTCCGCGACAGTGATCTGTACCGCGTACTTGTGAACTTCGACGTCGTCGTGGCCGAGGATTTCGGCGCAGACGACGGTGTCCTGCGTGAAGTTCTTGGGAACGCCGCCGCCGATCATGAGAAGGCCGGTGGTGCCCGCCTTGATCTTGAGGTTGGTGAGCTCGCGGAAGTCGGCGATGGCGTCCAGGACCATATAGGGCTTGCCCTCCTTCATCCGATCGACCTGGTGCTTGACGAGGCCGAAGCCAGCCGAGCTGTCCACGAAGGCCGGGCAGAAGATCGGCACGTCGTGCTCGTAGGCGAGCTTGACGAGGCTGTTGTCCTTCTTGCCATTTTCGACCAGCCACTTGCCCATTTCCTTGATGAACTCGCGCGAGGAATAAGGGCGCGGTTCGAGGCTGTTGGCGATCTCGCCGATCGTATGGTCGGTGACCTGAAGCTGCTCTTCGTCGATATAGGTGTCGTAAATGCGGTCGATGTAGAGCGAACGCAGCGTGTCGTCGTCAGGGATTTCCTGCGCCTGATAATGTTTGTGGCCCAGGCCTTCGAAGAAATCCATGTCGACGATGGTGGCGCCGGTCGCAACGATCGCGACGACCATGTTGTTGGCGACGAGATCCGCATAAAGGTCCATGCAGCCGCCCGCCGAGGTCGAGCCCGCGATCACCAGGATCACCGAACAGTCGGGATCGGCGAGCATGGTGTTGTAGATTTCCGTCGCGCGGCCGAGGTCGCGCGAGGTGAAGCTCATCTTCTTCATCGCATCGACGATGGGGCGCGCGTCGAAGCTCTTGATATCGATATGCTCGACTTCCTTCGACAGCAGCTCCGCCTTGCGAGTGTCGTTGACCTTGGTCTGATCGTTCATTGCTCTTCCTTGTAAAATGCATCGCCCCGGCTGCGCCGGCGCGCCTCGTTTGTTCAAGCTTGGCAGACGAGACGCGCACAGATGGCCTGTGCGACGCCCTCACAGTTCCAAGTATATACGACGCCGTTACAGCTTAACGACGTTGGAGGGGATGGCCCGCTCCTCCGCAGCGCCATAAAGCGACGCCATCGGTTCGTCCTCCACGACCACGCGGAGATCCGCGCCGAAGCCGTTGAAGGCGGTCCGCATGGCGCAGCCATAAGCGCCAAGCATTCCGATCTCTATATAGTCGCCCGCCTGAACGTCCGCTGGCAGATTGAAGGGACCCGCCATGCGGTCGAGATCGTCGCAGGTTGGGCCGTAGAAACTGAAGCCGAGATCCCTTGCGTCCGATGCGTCCTCACGGATGAGCTTCACCGGGAAGCGCCAGCCGACATGAGCCGCATCGAACAGCGCGCCATAGGCGCCGTCGTTGATATACAGCTCTTCGTTACGGCGCTTTTCAACGCGGACGAGCAGGCTCGCATATTCGGCGCAGAGCGCACGGCCCGGTTCGCACCACAATTCGGCCGAATAGGAAATCGGCAGATTTTCGAACGCCTTGTGAATGACTTCGAAATAGGTTTCGAGCGGCGGGGGCTCCATGCCCGGATAAGTGGAGGGGAAGCCGCCGCCGACATCGACGATGTCCACGGTGACGGCCGCGCCGACGATCGCCGCGCGCACCCGCTCCATCGCCTCAGCATAGGCCGCGGGCGTCATCGCCTGGCTGCCGACATGGAAGCAGATGCCGAGCGCATCGGCCGCCTGGCGGGTGGCGATGAGGAGCGCCTTCACCTCGTCCGGCTCCGCGCCGAACTTGGAGGCGAGGCTCAGCTTCGAATGATCCGAAGAGACGCGGATGCGCACGCAGAGGTTGAGATCGGTCGCGGCAACACCGTCCGGGCCGGTCGTCGCGCGGATGATCTTCTCCAGTTCCTCCATCGTGTCGAGGGAGAAGGTGCGGACATTATGATCGAAATAGGCTTCGGCGATGGCTTCCTCAGCCTTCACCGGGTGCATGAAGCAGAGCGTCGCGTCCGGCAGGGTGCGCGCAAGCAGGCGCACCTCGGAGATGGAGGCGACGTCATAGTGCGTGATCCCGCTTTCCCACAGGATCTCGAGGAGATCCGGCGAAGGATTGGCCTTCACGGCATACATCGACCGGCCCGGAAACTTCTCGGCAAAGAAGCGGGCGGCACGGCGTGCGGCGTGCGGACGAAGGAGCGTGACGGGCTGAACGGGGCGCTGTTCGATGACAGCGGCGGCATTCACCGTCGACGGGGCGGACGCTAGCCCCAGCGCGCTATGATGCTTGTGCAACTCAAGGGACCTCCAGAGGGTAGTTGACGACAAAGCTGCCTTGCGGTTTGGAAGTCCCCATGGGGCAGCGGAGGCGCGATATATGAGCCTCTGACCCCCGTGTAAAGACCTGCATTTCTCTGTTCACGGTCAAGGTGTTAGCGGGAGAGGGGTGAGCCGATTTTCTTGCCGCCCTTCCGTTTCGCAGCTGCGACGAGTCGAGGACCAAATTGATGAATCGCATTCCCTCCCGCGAAGGTGTCCTGGCCGCTGCGGAACGAGTCAGGGGGCACGTGGTCCGCACGCCGCTGCTGCCGGTGGATATCGGGGGCGTTTCGATGTGGGCGAAGGCGGAATGCCTGCAGACGGGCGGCAGCTTCAAGCTGCGCGGCGCGACGAACCGGCTGCTGCAACTGAGCAGGGAGGAGCGGATCAGGGGCGTAGTGGCCTTTTCGTCCGGTAATCACGCCCAAGGCGTCGCCATTGCGGCGAGGCGCCTCGACATTCCGGCGGCGATCGTAATGCCGTCCGATGCGCCCACCGTGAAGGTCGCGGCGACCAGAGCGGCGGGCGCGGAGATCGTCTTCTACGACCGGTCGACCGAAAGGCGGGAGGAGATCGGCGCCAGGCTGGCGGCGCAGAGGGGGGCGATACTCGTGCCCTCCTTCGACGATGTGGACGTGATCGAGGGGCAGGGAACCGCCGGAATCGAGATCGCCGAACAGCTGGGGGGTGTGCCGGACAAGGTGCTGGTCTGCTGCGGCGGGGGCGGGCTTTCCGCGGGGATCGCACTCGCGCTGCCAGAAGCTGAGATCGTGACGGTGGAACCGGAAGGCTGGGACGATATGGCGCGTTCGCTTGAACGCGGCGAGAGAGTGCCGGTGCCGGACGATGCGCCGCCAACCTTGTGCGATGCGCTTCAGACGAAATTGGTGTCGCCGCTCACTTTCGGCGCGCTGCGAGGCTCGGGCGCACGCGGGATCGCGGTGAGCGAGGCGGAGGTGAAGGCCGCAATGGCCTTCGCCGCGCGCCATTTGCGGTTGGTCGTGGAGCCGGGCGGCGCGGTGGCGCTGGCGGCGGCGCTTTCGGGCAAGGCGGGGTCGCTTGGCGAGAGGAGCGTGATCCTGCTGTCGGGCGGCAATGTCGATCCCGCGCTTTATGCCGAGATGTTGAGCGCGGAAGCGGATCGCTGATCCATCGTGCTCCGGCGAAGGCCGGAGCCCAGCGGCACGGGTATGAACGACTGGGCTTCTGCTTTCGCAGGAGCACAAAGCTTCCTTATGTCAAAGCATCATGCCAAAGAGCCGGCATGAACAGCGGTATCGGAAACCTTGCCCTCTCCATCGCGATGATTGCCGTGCTGCTCCTCGGCGCGGGCGGCATGTGGCTGATCGTCAGGCGGGGGGAGAAGAAGCGCGGGATTCTGATGCTGGCCGCCGCGCTCGTGATCCTCGGCAATGTTCTGATCTGGACGGTGCCAATGGGGCAAGGCATCACCCCGGCGGAAGCCGGGGCCTCAGAGAGGTAAGGCGCCTCATCTCCACGAAGATCCCGGCTTCCGCCGGGATGACGGTCAGTTCACCTGATCGGGCAGCTCGGATCGAGGCGGAAGTCGAGATAATCGTCCACCGTCTTCATCAATTCCGGCATTTCATCCTGGAAGAAATGATTCGCGCCCGGAATGGTCTCGTGCGCGATGGTGATGTGGCGCTGGGTGCGGAGCTTGTCGACGAGCTTCTGCACCGCGATCGGCGTCACCACTTCGTCCGCCTCGCCCTGGATGATGACGCCCGAGGCCGGGCAGGGGGCGAGGAAGGTGAAATCGTACATGTTGGCGGGCGGCGCGATCGAGATGAAGCCGCGTATTTCCGGACGGCGCATCAAAAGCTGCATGCCGATCCAGGCGCCGAAGCTGAAGCCCGCAACCCAGGTCTGCTCGGCCTCGGGATGGATGGACTGCACCCAATCGAGCGCGGAGGCCGCGTCGGAAAGCTCGCCAATGCCGTTGTCGAACACGCCCTGGCTCTTGCCGACGCCCCGGAAGTTGAAGCGGAGTACCGCGAAGCCGCGCCGCACGAACGTCTTGTAGAGCGCCTGGACGATGGCGTTGTTCATCGTGCCGCCGCTATGCGGATGGGGATGCAGGATCATCGCCACAGGCGCGCGCGGACGCGGAGCGGGCTGGAAACGGCCTTCGAGACGGCCCTCGGGGCCAGGGAAAATGACTTCGGGCATTGCACCTCGACGCGGGTTGCAAGAATAAGGGCACGGCCCTGCTAGGGTCGCGTATTGCGCGCTCCTATATATGGAGACGGGCCGACTTAGCAATCTTGGGAGCAGGAGTGGCACAAAAGCGCATCTATCTGGACCATGCTGCGACCACGCCGATGCGGCCTGAAGCCAAGGCGGCGATGGCGGTGGCGATGGATGGCTGGGCCAATCCAAGCTCCCCCCATGCGGAGGGGCGGGCGGCCAAGGCGGCGCTACAGGAGGCGCGTGCGCGGCTGAAGGCGGCGCTTGGCTGGGCGGGGGAGGTGATCTTCACGTCCGGCGCGAGCGAGGCGATCGCGATTGCGCTGAGGGCCCCGGGCGAGCGGCGGATCGTTACGTCGCCTGTGGAGCATGATGCGGTATTGCGGCTGACGCCGCGGGCGGAGCGGCTGCCGGCCGATAGCAACGGCCTCGTGCTCCTGCGAAAGCAGGAGCCCAGCGGCGCGGGCGATGAAACTGGGCTCCTGCTTTCGCAGGAGCACAAAGGCGCAGTTTTTGTCATCCAGCATGCGAATAATGAAACCGGCGTGATCCAGCCGCTCGACGCGATCGCGGCGGCGGTGCGCGAGACGGGTGGCATCCTGCTTGCCGATTGCGCCCAGACGGCGGGCAAGCTGCCGCTGCCGGACGCCGACATGATCGTGCTGTCCGCGCATAAATTCGGCGGACCACCGGGTGCTGGCGCGCTGCTGGTGCGGGAATATGGGCTCATCCACGCGGTCGGCGGCCAAGAGCATGGCTACCGGCCGGGTACCGAGAACCTGCCGGGTATTCTCGCTATGGTGGCCGCGCTTGAGGCGCCGAAGAGATGGATCGCCGATGCGACGGCGCTGAGAAGCCGCCTTGAGGAGCGGATTCTAGCGGCGGGGGGAGAGATTGTCGGTACGTCTAGCCCGCGCCTTCCGACGATCGGCGCCTATCGCATGCCGGGCGTCCCGGCGGCGGCGCAGCTTATCCAGTGCGATGCGGCCGGCATCGCGGTTTCGGCGGGCAGCGCCTGTTCCTCGGGCAGCCTCAAGGCGAGCCACGTGCTCGCCGCGATGGGCATGGACGAAGCGGCGGCTCGGGAGGTCGTGCGGGTGAGCTTCGGCTGGTCCACGACGGAAGAGGAATTGCTGCGCTTCGCCGACCTCTGGGCCGAAATGGCGGCGCGGAGGCGGGCGGCGTGAAGGACCCCATCTATCTCGATTATCAGGCGACGACGCCGCTTGCGCCGGAAGTGGCAACGGCGATGCGGCCCTGGATCGAGGAGAAGTTCGGCAATCCCCATTCGCCCCATCGCCTCGGGCGCGAGGCGGCGGCGGCGATCGAGGTGGCGCGTGAGCAGATCCTTTCCGCTCTTTTCCTTCCCGCCGTTCGCTTCGAGCCTAGTCGAGAAGCGCTTGCGCCGATCTCGGAGGCGGGGTTCTCGACTTCGCTCGAACCGAACGGACGAGGGAGCGATGGGCGTCTTTACTTTACCTCCGGCGCTACCGAGGCCGCCAACTGGGCGCTGAAGGGCGCGGCGGCGCGATTGCCGGAGGGAAAGCGCAGGATCGTAACGCTCGCGACCGAGCATGCCTGTGTGCTCGATACGGTCGAGTGGCTGGGCAGGCAGGGCTTCGAGGTCGATATTCTGCCTGTTCGCACCGATGGCCTGGTCGACCTCGACCTCGCTGCCGCCCGGATCGGCGACGATACCGGCCTCGTGGCCGCGATGCTGGTCAACAACGAGATTGGCGTTGTCCAACCTGTATCGGATCTCGCCAGGATATCACGCGAAAGAGGCGCGCTTTTCTTCTGCGATGCGGTGCAGGGTTTCGGGCGCGTACCGTTGCCCGTCGACGCCTGCGACATGATCGCGATTTCCGCGCACAAGGTGCATGGGCCCAAGGGCATTGGTGCGCTTTGGGTGCGGGGCGGTGTCGCGCTCGATCCTTTGCTGCATGGCGGGGGACAGGAGGGCGGTCTGCGTTCAGGAACGCTTTCGCCGATGCTCTGCGCCGGCTTCGGCGAGGCTGCGCGGTTGCTGGCCGAGCGGGCGGCGGAGGATCGCGCCCATGTCGATCGGCTTTGGCAAGCCGCGTGGCAGCGTTTCGGCAATCATTGGGCGCTGAACGGGTCCGCGAGCGCGCGCTATCGCGGCAATCTCAACATCAGGCTGGAAGGCGTGGATGCCGCGCGACTGATTTCGGAGGTGCGCCAGGTGGCCTTTTCCGCCGGATCCGCCTGCGCGAGCGGGTCGGGCTGCCCGAGCCACGTCCTTTCCGCCCTCGACCTTTCGGAGCGGGAGGCAAGGGCAAGCATCAGGCTGGGCTTCGGCCGCTATACGGAGGAGGCGGACTTGCTGCATGCGCTCGATCTCATCATCGAAGCTGCCGAACGCCAGCGGAGGTTCGCCGCATGACGAAGGTGCGCTTCCTGTCCGCGCAGGGCGATCTCCTGAGCGAGGTTGAGCCACCGCCCGGCGCGCGCCTGCTGGACGTGGCCCAGGCGGACGGCCAGCCGCTCGAAGGGACGTGCGAGGGGCAGATGTCCTGTTCGACGTGCCATGTGATCGTCGAGGCCGAGGATTTCGCCAAGCTTCCGCCTGCCAGCGAGGAGGAGGAGGATATGCTGGACCTTGCGGCCCACGCAACCCGCACGTCGCGGCTTTCCTGTCAAATCTGGCTCGATGAAGCGCTGGAAAGTCTTACGGTGCGTATCCCGCCCGGCGCGCACAATATGCAGGGGCGTTGAAAAGCCCTCACCCCAACCCTCTCCCGCTTGCGGGAGAGGGAGTAAGTTGCCATATGCGGCGCGGGAGTCGGGCGGACGGTGCTGTCGCCAACCCGGTCAGGTCCGGAAGGAAGCAGCCGTAACGATTTCGCCCCGGGTCGTTCCGGCTCCCACCGCGCAGGGTGAACGAAGATAGTGGAGCTATCGCCGACACGCACAGCGCCGCCGGCCTCGCAAGGCTAGGGTCGACGGCGCGGCTTCGCTGCGGCGCTTTCCTACTCTCTAATCCCTTCATCCGTTCGCTTCGAGCGAAGTCGAGAAGCCTTACCGGGCGCACGGCGAGCAATGGTCTCGGCTCCGCTCAACGATGCTTCTCGACTTCGCTCGAAGCGAACGGATGGAAAGGACCCGGTCAAGGCGAACACAACCGGAACGCTCTCGACTCCGCTTGTGCCCTCCCGCTACCATGCGTCCATGAGCGAATCTCCCCAGCCTTATCGCGTCCTCGCGCGCAAATACCGGCCGCAGAGCTTTGGCGAGCTGATCGGTCAGGATGCGATGGTGCAGACGCTGGGCAACGCCATCAGGCGCGGGCGGCTGGCCCATGCCTTTTTGCTGACCGGCGTGCGCGGGGTGGGGAAGACCTCGACCGCGCGGCTTGTCGCCAAGGCGCTCAACTGCATCGGCCCGGACGGGCAGGGCGGGCCCACCATCGATCCCTGCGGGGTCTGCGAGCCGTGCCGCGCGATCGCGGAAGGGCGGCATATCGACGTGGTCGAGATGGACGCTGCTTCCCATACCGGCGTCGACGATGTGCGCGAGATTATCGAGGCGGTGCGCTATGCCGCCGTGTCGGCGCGCTATAAGGTCTATATCATCGACGAAGTTCACATGCTGTCGAAGAATGCGTTCAACGCGTTGCTGAAGACGCTGGAGGAGCCACCCGCGCACGTAAAGTTCCTGTTCGCCACGACCGAGGTGAACAAGGTTCCGATCACCGTTCTCTCGCGCTGCCAGCGCTTCGACCTGCGCCGCATCCCCTCGAGCCTGCTGGCCGAGCATTTCGCCGCCATCTGCGCGGAAGAAGGCGTCTCTGCCGATCCCGAGGCGCTCG
>DATDNN010000131.1:0-4529 GCA_036518255.1 Allosphingosinicella sp.
TGGATGCCGCCGCAGACGACCCTGCCCCCCTTTCGAACGGCCCGGAGGGCCACAGGCACCAACCGGCCCTCCGGCGCGAAGATGATGGCGGCATCCAGTTCCTGCGGCGCGGCTTGGTCCGATCCGCCCGCCCAGACGCAGCCGAGCGCACGCGCGAAGGTCTGGCCATTCGTGTCGCCGGGCCGGGTGAATGCATAGACTTCTCGTCCTTGCCAGAGTGCCACCTGCGTCAGAATATGCGCGGCGGCACCGAAACCATAGAGGCCGAGGCGCCGGGCGCTCCCTGCCATGCGTAGGGAGCGGTAGCCGATCAGGCCGGCGCAAAGCAGGGGCGCGGCTTCGGCATCGGCAAACTGTTCGGGTATCGCAAAGCAGAAGGCGGCATTGGCGATGCAATGGCTGGCAAAGCCCCCGTCCCGGTTGAAGCCGGTAAAGAGGGGGTCGTCGCAGAGATTTTCCTGGCCCGCACGGCAATAACGACACTGCCCGCATGTGCGGCCGAGCCAGGGCACGCCGACGCGGTCTCCGATCGACACGCCCGGCGTGTCCCGCCCCATTTCAACGATCCGGCCGACAATCTCATGCCCTGGAACGACCGGCAGATGGTCCCTTATGTCTCCATCAATGATGTGGAGGTCGGTGCGGCAAACGCCGCAGGCCGATATCTCGATGAGAAGTTCGCCTGGCCCAGGTCGCGGCACTTCCCGCTCGACAAGGCGAAGAGGCCCGCCGATCGCCTGTAGCTCCATCGCCCGCATGGTGCTCATCTTATGGATTAAGCTCGGCGCGGAGCAGGATGAGGGTGGAATCGCCGGGATATTCCTCGGCGCGGAACCCCATTTCGCGCTCCAGCTCGATCGCCTGATGATTTTCGCGGCTTTCGATCGATTCCAGGCATTTGAAGCCGCGCGCCTTCGCCCAGCCGGCGGCATGTTCGAGCAAGGTCCAGCTAACGCCCTTCTTTTTATAGTCGGCGCGGATCGACAGAGCGACTTCGGCGCATTCCCTGTTCTCGTCGGCCGCGACCATGGCCGTGGCGATGATCGTGCCGCTGGCGGGATCGAGGGCGAGAAAATTCTCGGTGCGATCATGGTCCACCTCGACCATCATCTCGAGGAATTCCGGCCCGACCTTGTTGAGCGCAGTGAGGAAGCGAAAACGGAGATCTTCGTGCGCGACATGGGTGAAGAATTCGCCGAGCGCGGCCTCGTCGCCGGGACTAACGGGGCGCACATCGAACGAGAAGCCGCTACGCGCGGTCAGCCGTGTGAGCTCTTCCTGCCCGTGACGTTGCTGAAGATCGGAGGCCATGGACGACTCCCTTGTGTCGGACGCCCCCATCGTCGCGTCCTCTCCTCTTTGCCGGAATAAGTAATGAACCGGATCCGGGAGCGAACAGGTTGCGCTTATTCTGAGCTTTGCAGATCGAGGGAGATGAGGATTGGGCGGCACGAACCGGATCGGCTGCGAGGCGCTTCGCGCGAAGGTGAGGACGGCCGAGGAGGCCGCATCGCTGATCAAATCGGGCAGTACGGTGGGGATGAGCGGCTTCACCGGTTCGGGCTATCCAAAGGCGGTGCCGCTGGCGCTCGCCGCCCGGATCGAGGCCGAACATGCCAAAGGGCGGCCCTTCCAAGTGCGGGTGTGGACGGGCGCGTCCACTGGGCCCGAGCTCGACGGCGCGCTCGCCAAGGCGGGCGGCATCGAATTCCGCTTGCCCTATAATAGCGATCCCATTGCGCGGGAGATGATCAACCGCGGCGAGATGGAATATTTCGACATGCACCTCTCCCAGGTCGCGCCGATGGCCTGGCAGGGCTTTTTGGGGCCGCTCGACACGGCGGTGGTGGAAGTGTCCGGCATCCGTCCCGACGGTGCGCTCATCCCCTCTTCCTCGGTCGGCAACAACAAGACCTGGCTCGACCGCGCGTCCCAAGTGATCCTGGAAGTGAACAGCTGGCAAAACGAAGCGCTAGAGGGGATGCATGACATCTATTATGGTACGGCGCTGCCGCCCAACCGCATACCCATCCCGCTTATCCGCCCGGACGACCGGATCGGCGAGCCCGCATTCCGCTGCGATCCGGACAAGATCGCCGCCATCGTCGAAACCGATGCGCCGGACCGCAACCTTCCGTTCAAGGCGCCGGACGACCATGCCCGCGCCATTGCGGGCCACCTCCTCGAATTCTTCCGGCATGAGGTGGCGAAAGGGCGGCTTCCGCGATCGCTGCTGCCGATCCAGTCGGGCGTCGGCAACATCGCCAATGCTGTGCTGATCGGCCTGCTCGATGCCCCGTTCGACACGATGACCGCTTATACCGAGGTGATCCAGGACGGGATGCTCGACCTGCTTGCGGCGGGCAAACTTCGCATGGCGTCCGCCACAGCCCTTTCCCTGAGCCCGGAAGCGGCGGCGACGCTCAACGCGGAAATGCCTCTGTTCCGCGACAAGATGATCCTTCGCCCGCAGGAGATCAGCAATCATCCCGAGCTCATTCGCCGCCTTGGTTGCATCGCGATGAACGGGATGATCGAGGCAGACATATACGGCAATGTGAACTCCACCCACATCATGGGATCGCGCATCCAGAACGGCATCGGGGGCTCGGGCGACTTTGCGCGAAATGCTTACGTCTCTATCTTCATGGCGCCCTCGACCGCGAAGAACGGCGCCATTTCGGCGATCGTGCCCCAGGCGAGCCACGTCGACCACATCACGCAGGACGTGCAGGTGATCGTCACCGAGCAGGGACTTGCCGACCTTCGCGGCCTTTCGCCCAAGCAGCGTGCGGACACGATCATCGAGAAATGCGCCCATCCCGATTACCGCCCGATGCTCCGCGACTATTTCCGCCGGGCACGCGAGCATTCCTACGGCCAGCAATCGCCCTCGATCCTGACCGAGGCGCTGTCCTGGCACCAGCGCTTTATCGATACGGGCAGCATGCGCGCCTAGGTAACATTCCGCACTGACAGCTCCCGCCCGAGCGCGGACACTGCGCCTCCTTCGAAAAGGACGCGCCTCATGGACCATGTGCGGTGGCTGAAGGATGTGAGCATCGCGGACGTTCCGCAGGTTGGCGGCAAGAATGCTTCGCTCGGCGAGATGATCCGGGGGTTGTCGGAGCAGGGCATAAGGGTGCCGGGCGGGTTCGCGACCACCGCGTCCGCCTATCGCGCCTTCCTCGCCAACAACGATCTTGCCCCATTCATCACGGAGGCGCTCGGCCGCTATCGTGCCGGGGCCACCTCGCTTCGGGAGGCAGGGGAGTCCGTGCGCGAACGCATCCTCGCGGGCGCATTCTCCGCCGACATGGAAGCAGCCCTACGCGACCATTATCGCACCCTGTCGCGGGAAGCGGGAAAGGACGACATTGCCGTCGCCGTGCGGAGCAGCGCCACGGCCGAGGATCTTCCGGGCGCGAGCTTTGCCGGACAGCAGGAAACCTTCCTCAACGTGCGGGGCGAGGAAGCGCTGATCGACGCCTGCCGCCGTTGCTACGCCTCGCTCTTCACCGATCGCGCGATCACCTATCGCGAGATCAAGGGGTTCGACCCTCTCGACATCGCACTGTCCGTGGGTGTGCAGCCGATGGTGCGGACCGACAAGGGCGCATCGGGCGTCATGTTCACCATCGATCCGGAAACCGGCTTTCCCGGCGTCGTCGTGATCAGCGCGGCGTGGGGCCTTGGCGAGACGGTGGTCCAAGGCGCGGTGGATCCGGACAGTTATATGCTGTTCAAGGCCTTCCTCGACCGACCCGGCATCGTGCCGCTGCTGGAAAGAACGCTCGGCGCCAAGGCGATCAAGATGGTCTATGGCGACACCCAGGCCGAACGCACCCGGACGATCGAGACGAGCGCAGCGGAGCGGGAAGCCTTCGTTCTCGGCGACGATGATATTCTAACCCTCGCCCGCTGGGGCGCCGCGATCGAGCGCCATTATGGCCGGGCCATGGACATCGAATGGGGGAAGGACGGCGAGACCGCAGAGTTGTTCATCCTGCAAGCCCGGCCGGAGACGGTGCACGGCGCCGCCTCTGTCTCGTGCTTCGAGGTCTATACGCTTAAGGAGAAGGGCAAGCTGATCGCGACCGGGGCCGCGGTCGGCAGCGGGATGGCGGCAGGCGAGGCCTGCCTTCTGAACGGGATCGAGGAGGCCGGGCGCTTTCGGGACGGCCAGATCCTCGTCGCGAGCGCGACCAATCCCGACTGGGTGCCGCTGATGAAGCGCGCCGCCGGGATCGTCACCGATCATGGCGGGCCGACGAGCCACGCCGCCATCGTCAGCCGCGAGCTTGGCCTGCCAGCGGTCGTCGGCACCGGCGACGCCACCGCCCATGTCCGCGACGGGCAGCCGATCACGATCAATTGCGCGCAAGGGGAGGAAGGCCTCGTCTATGACGGACTGCTCGCCTTCGACCGGCAGGTGATCGAGACCGCACAGCTCCCCGATCCCGGCGTCGATATCATGGTCAATATGGCCAACCCTTACGCCGCCTTCCGTTGGTGGCGGCTCCCGGCAA
>DATDNN010000132.1:0-2085 GCA_036518255.1 Allosphingosinicella sp.
CCGGCCGTGTTAGGAATAGACCGGTCAAGACCATGGAGATGCTGATGCGCCTGTTGCCGATCGCCCTGTCCGCCGCCATCGCCGCGGCCACCGTCGCAAGCGCGGGATACGGACAGCAGGCGTCCGCGCAGATCAACGCGCGTTCGATCGCGCTTACCCAGCAAGGTCAGGCGCTGGTCGGCCAGGGGCAATATGACGCGGCGCGCGATGCTTTCGAGACCGCTCTTGCCGTCGATCCGCGCAATCGCGCCGCCTATATCGGCATGGCGCAGGCGGCGAAGGGCCAGAAGATTCCGGGCCGCGCCATAGCTTATTATGCCGAGGCGCTGGCGATGGAACCCAATGATGTCGTCGCGCTCGAAGGCCAGGGTGAAGCCATGGTGGAACGCGGCGCCATCGAACGCGCCAAGCAGAATCTCGAAAAGATCCGCGCGGTCTGCAAGGATCCCTGCCCGCAGGCGGCGCGCCTCGCCGCCGTGATTGCCAAAGGCCCGCCGCCCGCCGTCGTGACCGCCGAAGCGGCGAAGAAGGACGCGGCCAAGGCCAACTGACAATTCCGCTGTGCCCCTGCGAAAGCAGGAGCATTATTGCGATACGCCGAGCACCCGCGCGAGATTGACGAAATCCTCGACACTCAGCGTCTCGGCCCGCCGTTCGGGATCGATGCCGAGACTTTCCAGAGCTTCTACCGCGCCGGGCACCGATTGCAGACTCCGGCGCAGCATCTTGCGCCTCTGGCCAAAGGCGGCGGCCGTAATTCTTTCCAGCACGGCCGCCGAAACGCCTTCAGGGGCCGGGCGCGGCACGATATGCACCACCGCCGACATGACCTTGGGTGGTGGCACGAAAGCGGAGCGGTGCACCTTCATCGCAAGCTTCGCCTCGCTCCGCCACTGGGCGAGCACGGCAAGGCGGCCATAGGCGCCCGTGCCGGGCTTCGCCACGATCCGTTCCGCCACCTCCAGCTGGAACATGAGGGTCAAGGAGGCCCAGAATGGCGGCCAGTTTTCACCGCCGAGCCAGCGGACGAGAAGGGCGGTGCCGACATTATAGGGCAGGTTCGAGGCGATATGGGCACCGCGCCCCGCCACCTTTTCCTCGTCTATGGCGAGCGCATCGCCATCGATCAGCGTCAGGCGGCCTCCCGAAGCCTCGTTGACCTCGGCGAGAGCGGGAAGGCAGCGCCGGTCGCGCTCGACGGCCACGACATTGGCACCGGCACGCAGCAGGGCGCGGGTGAGGCCGCCGGGGCCGGGCCCCACTTCATATACTCTCTCGCCCTCAAGCGACCCGGGAATACGCGCGATCCTGTCGAGAAGCTGTTCGTCGAGCAGGAAGTTCTGCCCCAGCGCCTTGGACGCATTGAGGCCATGCGCGGCGATCACCTCGCGAAGCGGGGGGAGGGGCTTCACGCTTGTGCGAAGCGGCGCGCCGCCTGTGCCGCAAGTTTCAGGGCCGCGATCATCGCGCCGGGATGCGCCTGGTTCTTGCCGGCGAGGTGGAAGGCGGTGCCGTGATCGGGGGAGGTGCGGACGATCGGCAGGCCGAGCGTCATGTTCACGCCTTCGTCGAAATGCAGCGCTTTCAGCGGGATCAGCGCCTGATCGTGATACATGCAGAGCGCCGCGTCATAATCGGCGCGGGCGCGGGCGTGGAACATGGTATCGGCCGCAAGGGGGCCGATCACGTCGAAGCCTTCTTCGCGAAGCCGCTCGATCGCCGGAATGATGATGTCGATTTCTTCACGGCCAAGGGCGCCATTCTCGCCGGCATGCGGATTGAGCCCGGCCACCGCGATGCGCGGCCGTTCAATGCCGAATTGGCGCTGCAGGCCGCGCGCGGTCGCCCGGCCCTTGGTGACGATGAGGTCGGCCGTGATGGAATCCGGCACATCGCGAAGCGGCAGATGGGTGGTGACCGGAACTGTCCGCAATGTCGGCCCGGCGAGCATCATGGCGACGCAATCGCTGGAAACGCCGCAACGCTCCGCAACGAACTCGGTCTGACCGGGATGGGTGAAACCGACCGTGTAGAGCTGGGCCTTGGAAACCGGCCCGGTTACCAGCGCCGAAGCCGCCCCGGACC
>DATDNN010000133.1:0-3854 GCA_036518255.1 Allosphingosinicella sp.
TTGGCTGTTCGCCAATTAAAGTGGTACGTGAGCTGGGTTCAGAACGTCGCGAGACAGTTTGGTCCCTATCTGCCGTGGGCGTCGAAATTTGAGAGGAGTTGACCCTAGTACGAGAGGACCGGGTTGAACATACCTCTGGTGGACCTGTCATCGTGCCAACGGTGCAGCAGGGTAGCTATGTATGGACGGGATAACCGCTGAAAGCATCTAAGCGGGAAGCCTCCCTCAAGATAAGATTTCTTAGAGCGGTCGAAGACCACGACCTTGATAGGCCGGATGTGGAAGCGCGGTAACGCGTGGAGCTAACCGGTCCTAATAGCTCTATTCGCGCTTGATGAATCCCACCATCAACGACAGTTTTGGCTGTCGCTGTGATGCGGTTCAGCAGATATTTAGTTGCACGATTTCTAGTGATCCCTCCTTATGCGCTGGCTCCATAGCTTGGTGGCCATAGCGTCTGTGACCCACCCGATCCCATCCCGAACTCGGCCGTGAAACCAGACAGCGCCGATGGTACTATTGCTTAAGCAGTGGAAGAGTAGGTCGTCGCCAGGCTTTGCAGCCAGCGCATGAAGATAAGGATCACGAACCCATTCACATGTCTTCCCCCCTTTTTAGAAATTGGCGGGGATGCTATTGGCGCGGGATGGAGCAGCCCGGTAGCTCGTCAGGCTCATAACCTGAAGGTCGCAGGTTCAAATCCTGCTCCCGCAACCAAGCAAAAACGCCTCTCCGTTCAGGAGGGGCTTTTTTTGTGTCCGGCCCATGCCGCCTCTTCGGCCCGGATGCGAACGTACAGGATGGCAGCATTTAGCAACGAGAAGACCAGCGCCGCGGGCCAAAGGCCGAATGCCAATGGCAGCGCCGCAATCTCGCCAGCGACGATCAGATAATTGGGATGACGGACGAAGCGGAAAGGGCCCGTCGTCACGAGCGGCGCACCGGGCAGGACGATGATCCGCGTGGTCCAGCGCGGCCCCAGCGTCGCCAATACCCAGACGCGTCCCGCCTGCAGCATGAGGAACAGAAGGAGCCACGGCCAGACGATGGCCCGTCCTGGCGCGAGCAGCCAGAGTGAGACCAGCCACGCGCCGTGCAGCAGCACGATCAGTGGATAGTGGCCAGGACTCGCTTCATGCGCACCGCGGGCGAGAAGGGCGGCCGTGTTCCGGCGCGCGATGACGAGCTCGGCCAGGCGCTGCGCCGTAACCAGGCCGAGGATGAAGATGGGCAGATTCATGCGGGACGGATCTCCAGAGCGCTGGCCGTGAAGCCGGGGCCGAGGGCGAGGAGCAGGGAGGGACCGATTAGACCTGCGACGATCGCCTCCCTGAGAACGAACAGCACGGTCGGCGCGGACATATTCCCGTAGCGGCCAAGCACCATGCGTTCATGATCGAGAGCGCCCGGCGCCAGCGCGAGGCTGCATTCCAGCGCCGATAGCACCTTTGCCCCACCGGGATGGCAGATGAAGCGTGCCACATCGCCGCGATCCAGCCCCAGGGAGCCAAGAATGCGGGAAACGCCGTCGCCCATATGTTCCGTTACGAAGGGTGGAATGGCCCGGTCGAAGATAACGCCAAGGCCCGGATCGTCCACGTCCCAGCCCATGATGCCGAGCGTGCCGGGCCAAGTGATCTCACCGCCCTCGCCGACCCTCGCGCATCCCCCGGTATCCTCGCCTTTCAGCACGCAGGCGGCGGCGCCGTCCCCGAATAGAGCGGTGGCGACGATATTGGCCTTGCTCACCACATCGAGCCGGATGGAGGTGGAGCAGAGCTCGACCGCGACGAAAAGCACCGTGGCGCCGGGCTGCGCGCGGGCAAGCCGGGCAGCGAGGGCGAGGCCGGTCACGCCGCCCGCGCAGCCCAGGCCGAAAACGGGCACGCGCTGCGCGTCATGGCGAAAGCCCATCCGTTCCGCCACTCTCGCCTCAAGGCTGGGCGTGGCAATGCCGGTCGTCGAGACGGTCACCAATGTGTCGACCGCGTCGGCCGGGACGCCTGCCTCGTCCAGAGCTTTGGCCGCAGCCTCGATATAGAGCTGCTCGGCGACGGCCAGATAGGCATCGTTGCGCGACCGCCAGCCATGATCCTGGCAATACCAGGCCGGCGGCATGGCGATGCGACGGGTTGCGACACCGGCATTGCCGAAAACCGGGGCGAGGCGATCGAAATGTGGCATGCGATGGCCGAAAAGGCGCCGGGCGAGTTCCCGCGCCTCGTCCTGGGCCAGCAGATGCGGCGGCACAGCCGTGGCGACGGACAGGAGCGATACCGGCGAAGTGGGCTTGGACCTCAAGGCATCTCCGTTTAGCTAGACGCGGACATAAGAGAAACAAAGCGGCCGCTCAAAGGTTCGCCTTCGCGGCCATTCACAGGAGATATGCATGCGCGCTTTCCGTTTTGCCAGCCTGCCCCTCATCCTGCTCGCGGCCTGCGGGGGGAGCAATGAGAGTATCGCTTCGGGAAACGGCGCGGTGGCGCCAGCCTCGCAAGGCCATGGCGGACGTCCGTTCAAGGTTGAGGCGGTGGCCGACTTCGACGAGCCGTGGGCGATGACTTTCCTTCCGGACGGGCGCCTGCTGGTGACGGAGAAGAAGGGAGCGCTGAAGCTCCTCGGCAAGGACGGCAGGATCGGCACGATCGCCGGCACGCCCGAAGTCGCCTATGGCGGCCAGGGCGGGCTTGGCGACGTCGTCCTGCATCCCGATTTCGCGAACAATGCGCGCATCTACCTCAGCTGGGTGGAGGCCGGCGAGAATAGCACCAAGGGCGCCGCGGTCGGGCGCGGCACGCTCGTCCTCGACGATCAGGGCGGGGGCCGGATCGACGGCCTGCAAGTTATCTGGCGGCAGGAACCGAAGGTGGAGGGCAACGGCCATTTTTCCCACCGCCTCGCTTTCTCGCCCGACGGCTATCTCTTCATTTCAAGCGGCGAGCGGCAGAAATTCACGCCCGCGCAGGACATGAACCAGAATCTGGGCAAGATCGTCCGCCTTTCCGATGCGGGCGGCATTCCCGGCGGCAATCCTTTTTATGACCAGGGACGCATCAAGGCGCAGATCTGGTCGCTCGGCCATCGCAACGCGCTGGGGATCGCCTTCGACAGCAAGGGACGGCTCTGGGAAACGGAGATGGGGCCGAAGGGCGGCGACGAGGTGAACCTGATCCAGAAGGGCAGGAATTACGGCTGGCCGGTGGTGTCGAACGGCGACAATTATGACGGCTCGCCCATTCCGCGCCATGATACGCGTCCGGAATTCGAGGCGCCGAAAATATGGTGGAACCCGTCTATCTCGCCGTCGAGCCTGATGATCTATTCGGGCAGCCTGTTCCCGCAATGGAAGGGCAGTGCCTTTATCGGCGCGCTATCGGGCAAGGCGCTGATCCGGGTGGCGCTCGACGGCGACAAGGCCAGCAAGGCCGATCAATGGGATATGGGCGCCCGCATCCGTGAGGTGGAGCAAGGACCCGAAGGCGCGATCTGGCTGCTGGAAGATAGCGGCCAAGGGTCGGAGGGGCGGCTCCTAAAGCTGACGCCTGCGGGGTAACGTCCCGTCATTGTGAGCGGAGCGCAGCAATCCAGCGGCGCGGAACCTACCGCAAGATGGATTGCCGCGCCGCTTCGCGCCTCGCAATGACGAAAAGGGCTTACACCCGCCGGTACCGGAAATACCAGACTTCGTGCCCCTTGCGGCGGGCCTTGGCTTCATAGCGGGTCTCCGGCCAGCCGCCCGGACGATGGAGGAAATCCGACGCGCTTTCGGCCAGCCATTCGAAATCCGCGCGCTGGTTCATGACCATCATCGACCAGCGGCAATAGGTCGGATCGTCGGTGCCGAGGCGGAATTC
>DATDNN010000134.1:0-7702 GCA_036518255.1 Allosphingosinicella sp.
ATGACGGCATCGGCGCCGAGCGCGCTCACCGGCCGGTCCGAAAAGCCGAAGCTGACGGCGACCAGCGGGATGGCCGCAGCCCGCGCGGTATCGGCGTCCGTGATCGAATCCCCGATGAAGACCGCCGATCCGCCGCCTGCGCGCGCGATGGCCTCGTGGAGGGGCGCAGGGTCGGGCTTGCGGACGGGGAGGGTGTCGCCGCCGATAATGCTCCGGAACCTTCCCTTCCAGCCGAGCGCCTCCACGAGCTGAAGGGCGAGCGCTTCGGGCTTGTTCGTGCAGATGGCGAGAGCGGTCTCGCGAGCGAGCAGCGCGTCCAGCGCGGCCTCGACGCCCGGATAGGAGCGGGTGCCGGTGCAGATGTTGCTCGCATAATGATCGAGGAAGGCGGGATAAGCCTCGTCCACCATATCCTCCGTGCCGCCGCCGGTAACGGCCAGGCCCTTGCGGATCAGCGCGCGGGCGCCGTGGCCGACCAGGCCGATGACTTCCTCCACGGGCAGGGAAGGTCGGCTTAGCTGCGTCAGCACATGGTTGAGCGCGGCGGTGAGATCCGGGGAGGTATCGGCCAGCGTTCCGTCGAGATCGAAGGCGACGACTTGAAAGGGAATGCGGGTCATGGCCGCCGGCTTTGGTAGAGGCCTATGGAAATGGCAAGTTCGCCGTGCCAAGGGATTGGCAAACAGGGGTAAGCATGACGAATCCACGTCCGTTCGCCGCCATCGTCCTCGCCGCCGGCAAGGGCACGCGCATGAAGTCCGATCTGCACAAGGTGCTGCACCCGATCGCCGGGCGGCCGATGCTCGATCATTTGCTGGCGAGCGTCGATGCGCTTGGGGCGCACCGCACGGTTGTGGTGGTCGGCAGCGGGCGGGAACAGGTGGAGCCGGTGGCGAGGGCGCATGGCGGCACCGTGGTGGTCCAGGAGCCGCAGCTCGGCACCGCCCATGCCGTGCAGCAGGCGCAGGGCGCGCTTGGCGATTTCGACGGCGACGTCCTCATCCTGTTCGGCGATGCGCCGCTCGTCACCAGCGCGACGATGGCGCAGATGCTGGAGCGCCTGCATGCCGATGACAAACCGGCCAGCGTGGTCCTCGCCTTCCGCCCGGCCGATACGCTCGCTTATGGCCGCGTTATCGCGCGGCCCGACGGCACGATCGAAAAGATGGTGGAGCATAAGGATGCGACGCCGGAGGAGCGCGCCTGCACTCTATGCAATTCCGGCCTTCTCGCCGTCCGCGCGGCCGATCTCTGGCCGCTTCTCACCCGGATCGGCAACGACAATGCGGCGGGCGAATATTATCTGCCCGATCTCGTCATGCTCGCAGCCCGCGACGGCCGGACCTCCGCGGCCATCGAGGCGGAGGCCTGGGAGGTTGCCGGCATCAACAGCCGGGGCGAGCTCGCGCAGGTCGAGCGCGAATGGCAGGATCGGCGGCGTAGGCAGGCGATGGCCGACGGCGTGACCCTGATCGCGCCGGAAACGGTGTGGTTCGCTCACGATACGGACATCGGGCGTGACACCGTGATCGAGCCCAATGTTGTTTTCGGCCCCGGCGTGACAGTCGGCGAGGGTGTCCGCATCCGCGCCTTCAGCCATATCGAAGGGGCGAAGGTCGCCCCGGGCGCTGAGGTCGGTCCCTTTGCGCGGCTCCGCCCGGGTGCCGAGATTGGCGAGGACGCCAAGGTCGGCAATTTCGTCGAGATAAAGAAGGCGCGGCTCGGCAAGGGCGCCAAGGCCAATCACCTGTCCTATATCGGCGATGCCGAAGTGGGCGCGGACGCGAACGTCGGCGCTGGCACGATCACCTGCAATTATGATGGCTTCCTCAAATATCCGACGGTGATCGGGGAGGGAGCCTTCATCGGATCTAACACTGCCCTCGTGGCGCCAGTAACGATAGGAAAAGGCGCGATTGTCGGCGCGGGCTCCGTGGTGACAAAAGATGTCGCCGAGGATGCCCTTGCTGTCGCGCGCGGCAAACAGGAAGAGCGCCCCGGCTGGGCGGCGCGTTTCCGGACGGCTATGGCGGCGAAGAAGAAGAGCAAGTAACAGCGCTTCCGTTCGCTTCGAGCGCAGTCGAGAAGCGTATGTGAGATGTGCAGCGTCTCTCGACTTCGCTCGAGACGAACGGGAAGGGTGGAAGATCTTATGTGCGGAATTATCGGTATTCTGGGCCGCGAAGAAGTGTCGGATCGCCTGCTGGAAGGGCTCCGCCGTCTTGAATATCGCGGCTATGACAGTGCCGGTCTCTGCACGATCGTCGACGGGCGCCTGGAGCGCCGCCGCGCGGAGGGAAAACTCGACAATCTGGCGCGCGAGCTGGCTGCGGCACCGCTTCCCGGCACCGTCGGCATCGCCCACACGCGCTGGGCGACCCATGGCGCGCCGACCCGCGACAATGCCCATCCGCACGCGACCGAGGAAGTGGCGCTCGTCCACAACGGCATCATCGAGAATTTCCGGCCGCTGCGGGAGGAGCTGATTGCCGACGGCCGCACCTTCACCAGCCAGACCGACACGGAAGTCGTCGCCCATCTCATCAGCCGCGAGATCGAGAATGGCGCGGAGCCCAGGGATGCCGTTGCGCGCGTGCTGAAGCGTCTGCACGGCGCCTTCGCGCTCGCCATCCTGTTCCGCCAGCATCCGGACCTGCTGATCGGCGCGCGGCTCGGCTCGCCTTTGGTCGTCGGCTATGGCGACGGCGAGACCTATCTGGGTTCGGACGCGCTGGCGCTGGCGCCGCTTACGCAGAAGATCAGCTATCTCGAGGAAGGCGACTGGGTCGTCATCACCCGTGCGGGCACGCAGATCTACGACAAGGACGACAATCCTGTCGAGCGCCCGGTCACCATTTCGGGCGCGAGCGCGGCGGCGATCGAGAAGGGCAATCATCGCCACTATATGCAGAAGGAGATTTACGAGCAGCCCATCGTGGTCGCCCAGACGCTCCAATCCTATCTCCGCCCGCTCGAGCAGAAGGTGGCGCTCCCGGACATGGAGTTCAGCTTCGCCGACGTGCCGCGCATCACCATCGTCGCCTGCGGCACCAGCTTCTATGCCGGGATGGTCGCCAAATATTGGCTCGAACAGTTTGCGCGCGTGCCGGTGGAACTCGATATCGCGTCGGAATTCCGCTACCGGCAGCCGGTGCTGGAAAAGGGTGGTATGGCCCTTTTCATCTCGCAATCGGGCGAGACGGCGGATACATTGGCCGCGCTCCGTCACGCCCGCGCGGAGGGGCAGAAGATCGCGGTGGTGGTGAACGTCCCCACCAGCTCCATGGCGCGTGAGGCGGACCTTCTCCTCCCCACCCATGCCGGGCCGGAGATCGGCGTCGCCTCGACCAAGGCCTTCACCTGCCAGCTATCGGTTCTCGCGGCGCTCGCCGCCAAGATCGCGCGCGACAAGGGACGGCTGACCGAGGCCGAGGAGCAGGACATCGTCCTTCATCTCACCGAAGCGCCCGCCGCGATGAATGCCGCGCTCCAGCACGATCCCGAGATCGAGAAGATGGCGCCCTTGATCGCCAAGGCGCGCGACGTCCTCTATCTCGGCCGCGGCCCGGATTATCCGATGGCGCTGGAGGGCGCGCTGAAGCTCAAGGAAATCAGCTACATTCACGCCGAAGGTTATGCGGCGGGCGAGATGAAGCATGGCCCCATCGCCCTCATCGACGATCAGGTGCCGGTGATCGTCCTTGCGCCCTCCGGTCCCCTGTTCGACAAGACCGTGTCGAACATGCAGGAGGTGCAGGCGCGCGGCGGCAAGGTCGTCCTAATTTCCGATGCGGAAGGCTTGGCGCAAGCGAGCGAGGGGACGATCGCGACCATCGAAATGCCGAAGGTCCACCCGCTCATCGCCCCGCTCGTCTACGCCATCCCGATCCAGCTCCTCGCCTACCATGTCGCGGTGGCAAAGGGCACCGACGTCGATCAGCCGAGGAACCTCGCGAAGTCGGTTACGGTGGAGTAATGCACAAGCTTTCCGACCCAGCCGCGCCGCCTGCGGAAACGATCGATTTCGACACTTTCCTGCAGGTCGATATCCGTGTCGGGACTATCCTGGAAGTCGAACCCTTCCCGGAGGCGCGGAAGCCCGCGTGGAAGCTGCGGATCGATTTCGGACCTGGCATCGGGATCAGGAAATCGAGCGCGCAGATTACCGAACATTATTGTGCGGAGGACCTAGTTGGCACCCAGGTCGCCGCGGTTGTCAACTTTCCGCCGCGGCAGATCGGGCCGTTCATGTCGGAAGTACTGACAGTCGGCTTTCCCGACGAGAATGGCGCGGTGGTGCTGACGCGGCCGGACCGGCCCGTGCCTAACGGTGCGCGATTGTTCTGAGCGGGCGCGCCCGCCGATGCGCTTGCGTCGTCCGGTTTCCCCTGCCACCACAGGCCCAAAGAAAAATGGGGAGAGGGCAGGATGGCGACTGTAGTTGCCGATGATTATGTGGTGAACGCCAAGCGCGACCGGATGGTGATCTTCGCTTCGGCACTTGGCACCGTGTTCGAATGGTATGATTTCTTCGTCTACGGCACGCTCGCGGTCCTCATTGCAAAATTGTTCTTCCCGGCGGCGAACGAAACGGCGGGTTTCCTGCTGGCGCTGGCGACCTTTGGTGCCGGGTTCGGCGTGCGGCCGGTGGGCGCGGTGCTGTTCGGTTATCTGGGCGACCGGCTGGGGCGAAAATATACCTTCCTCGTCACCATCGCCTTGATGGGCGGGGCGACGGCGGCGGTGGGCTTGCTTCCCACCTATGCGCAGATCGGCATTGCCGCGCCGGTATTGCTCGTCATCTGCCGCCTGCTGCAGGGGCTGGCGCTGGGCGGGGAATATGGCGGCGCGGCCGTATATGTCGCCGAGCATGCGCCGCCGCATAAGCGCGGTTTTTATACGAGCTTCATCCAGGCGGGCGTGATCGGCGGCTTCCTCCTCAGCCTCGCCGTCGTGCTGTTGTCCGGCGCGTTCGTCGACCCGGTGGCCTGGGAAGCTTGGGGCTGGCGTGTGCCCTTCCTCTTCTCGCTCGTACTGCTCGCCATTTCGCTCTGGGTCCGGTTGAAGCTCAAGGAAAGTCCGGTCTTCCAGGCGATGAAGGAGGCAGGCGCGGTCGCCCGCAATCCCGTCCGCGAAAGCTTCGACAGCTGGCCCAAGGTGAAGATGGTGCTGGTCGCCTTGTTTGGCATCGCGGCGGGTCTCACCGTCATCTGGTATACGGCCCAGTTCCAGGCGCTTTATTTCCTCCAGAATGCGCTCCGCATCGAGGATACCGCCGCGCGCGTGATGATCGGCATTGCCGCGGCGATCAGCATGTTCTGGTTCATCCTCTTCGGCTGGCTGTCGGACAAGGTGGGGCGGAAGAAGCCGATCGTGATCGGCTATGCCCTCACCATCCTCCTCATGTTCCCGCTGTTTCATTGGATGGCGAACGCGGCCAATCCGGACCTCTCCGCGGCGATGGAGCGGAGCCCTGTGGTGGTGACGGGGAGCGACTGCCGCTACGATCCGTTCGCGACGAAGGGTCAGGAAACGCCCTGTGGCCGCGTGCTCGATATCCTTTCGAAGAAGGGCGTTGCCTATAGCAAGGTGGAAGGCGCGTCCGGGGCGCCGCCGGTCGTCACCGTCGGCGGCAAGCCGGTTGACGCGGTTCATGCCGAGGCGCTGGACATGGCGCTGGCCGATGCGGGCTATCCGCTCGATAAGATCACGCCGCCGCCTTCGCGCCTGTGGCAGATCGTGCTCGCCATCACCGTGATCGGTTTCCTGTCCGGCATGACGTTCGGCCCGGTGGCGGCATTGCTGGTCGAGATGTTTCCGTCTCGCGTCCGCTATACCTCCATGTCGATCCCCTATCATATCGGCACCGGCTATTTCGGCGGATTCCTGCCTTTCATCAGCCAGTATATCGTGGCGCGGACCGGCGATCCCTTCGCGGGCCTGTGGTACACGATCGGGGTGGTTGCGATGGCGCTCATCGTCACTTTCTTCTGGCTTCCCGAAACGGCTGGGCGCGAACTCGATTAAGGCGGTTGGACTGGGGCGCGGGACCGGCTATCGCACGATGCCGTGACCCAGCCCCATCGCCCGCTTCGCCTTACCGTCGACCTCGCCGCCCTTCAGGACAATTGGCGGTGGCTCGACCGGATGAGCGGCGCGGCGGCGTGCGGCGCGGCGGTGAAGGCCGATGCCTATGGCCTGGGCGCCGAACGGGTTGTGCCGGCGCTCCTGGACGCGGGATGCCGCGATTTTTTCGTGACCACTTATGCGGAGGCGCAGCCGCTGCTGCCGTTGCTCGGTGGCGGCGCGGCGCTTTCGCTGCTGCACGGGCCGGGGCGGGAGAGCGTGGCCGGTATCGCCGCGGCGCCCGCTTTCGTGCGCCCGGTGCTCAACAGTGTGGAGCAGGTGCGCCGCTGGAAGGAAGCCGCGCCGGGACGGCCCTGCGACGTGATGGTGGACACCGGCATGAACCGCCTCGGCCTGACGCCGGAAGAGGCGGCGAGTGGCCTGTTGGAAGGCCTTACCATCGACACCCTGCTGAGCCACCTCGCCTGCGCGGACGAGGATGTGTCGATGAACGCCCGTCAGCTGGAGGCTTTCCGGACGATTTCAGCCAAGGTCGATGCGCGCCGCCGCAGCCTCGCCAACAGCGCCGGCATCTGCCTGGGCGCCGATTTTGCCTTCGACCTCACCCGTCCCGGCCTTGCGCTCTACGGCGGCATTCCGAGGGTGGAGGCGGAAGGGCATATCCGGCAGGTCGCGCATGTGGAGGCGCAAGTGGTGCAGCGCCGCCGGGTGAAGGCTGGGGACACGATCGGCTACAACGCCACTTTCACCGCTCCCCATGACATGGACATCGCGATCCTGAACCTCGGCTATGCGGACGGCTATCTGCGGGGATTTTCGAATAAGGGGGAGGCCCTTGTCGACGGCGCAAAGCTAGCAGTGCTGGGCCGCGTATCCATGGACCTGACGGCAGTCGCTGCGGATGAAGCGCCGAACCTCGGCGAGGGAGATTGGGTGGAAATCGCGCTCGATCTGCCGGAGGCGTCCGGACAATCCGGCCTGTCGCAATATGAACTGCTTACGACTCTGGGCAGTCGCTACGCCTGACGCGGTATCGATTGTCTCTCGTGACACCCGGGTGCTAGGCTGGAGAAAATGGAAGGATAACCATGGCGGATTCCGGAAACGACGGCGTCACCATCATCAAAAAATACGCCAACCGGCGGCTCTATGACACCGGTTCCTCCTCCTACATCACGCTCGATCATCTCGCGGCGATGGTGCGGGAGAAGAAGGAGTTCAAGGTGATCGACGCCAAATCCGGGGAGGATATCACCCGGAGCGTTCTGACCCAGATCATCATGGAGGAAGAATCGCGAGGTTCGACGATGCTGCCGGTCAACTTCCTCCGCCAGCTCATCGCCATGTACGGGGATTCCATGCAGAACATGGTGCCGCAATATCTGGAAGCGTCGCTCGACGCCTTTCAGCGCAACCAGAGCCAGTTCCGGGACGCGATGGCGGGGGCGCTTTCGAGCGGTCCGTTCGCCGGAGGCCCGTTTGCCGAAATGGCGCGGCGGAACATGGAGATGTTCCAGGCCGCGATGCGGGGCGCCGCGCCTGCCGCCGCGCCCGCAAAGGCCGAGGGCGATACGAAGAGCGAGCTTGCCGACCTCAAGGCGCAACTCGCCGCGCT
>DATDNN010000135.1:0-2617 GCA_036518255.1 Allosphingosinicella sp.
ATCGCGAAGGCCCTTGTGGAGCCGTTTGCTGTTTTTCCAGAGATGCGCGCGCTTGTCCGCCGCATGCATGAGCTTGCGGATAGAGGTGGCGGCGGTCGCGACGACGCTCGGCGGCAGAGAGGCGGTAAAAACATAGGGGCGGCAGACGAGGCGCAGCACGTCGAACTTCGGATGGTTCGAGACGACGAAGCCGCCCACGGTGCCCACAGATTTCGAAAAGGTGCCGATGACGAAATCGACATCGTCTTCGACGCCCGCCTCCTCGAACACGCCGCGGCCGTTCGGGCCGAAAAAGCCCATGCCATGTGCTTCGTCGACGGCGACCATGGCGCCATGCTTCTTCGCGACCTGCACCATTTCGCGGAGAGGGGCTATGTCGCCGAGCATCGAATATACGCCCTCGAGGACGACGAGCCGGCCGCCCTCGGCGGGCAAGCGGCCGAGGCGCTTGTCGAGATCCTCGACACTATTGTGGCGGAAGCGGACGATCTGGGCATTGCCCAGCGCGCAGCCGTCATAGATGGATGCGTGGCTGTCGGCGTCGAGGATGATGTAATCGTCCTTGCCCGCGATGGTCGACATGAGGCCGAGGTTCGCCTGATAGCCGGTCGAGAAGACCATGGCGTGCTTCGTGCCGTAAAATTCCTTCAGCGCGTCCTCGCACTCCTTGTGGCCCTGATAGGTGCCGTTGAGGACGCGGCTGCCGGTGGTGCCGGAGCCATATTCGTCGAGCGCCTTCTTCCCCGCCGCGATGACGTCGGGATCGAAGGTCATGCCCATGTAATTATAGGTGCCGAGGAGGATGGTTTCCTTCCCCTGGATGATCGCTCGGGTGGGCGAGAGCACTTTGTCCATGACAATGGCGAACGGATCGCGCACGCCCGTGTCGAGCAAGGCCTGACGCTCGGCGATGAGCGGATCGAATTTGGAGAAGAGATCGGTGGTCATGATTGGTCTCGCTCGGAAAGTGAGCCCTCCCCTTCAGGGGAGGGTTGGGTGGGGTTACGACGTCGAGCGGTGTACTTTCCGGAGACATGCCCCACCCCAACCCCTCCCCTGAAGGGGAGGGGCTAATATTATTCCCCGCCGTTGCGGAGTTCTTCGACCGCATCGACCAGCTGGCCGACGGTCTCGATCTCCGCCTGCATGTTCATGGTGATGAGAATGTCGAACTCATCCTCGATGGCCGCGACGAAATCCATGACGGTCAGGCTGTCCCATTCGAGGTCGCCTGCGAAGGTGGTGGTTTCGGTGAGCGCCGCATCCTTCTTGTTGAAGGGCTGGATGAGCTCGGCAACCTTGGCGAAAGTTTCTTCTCTGTCGGTCATGGACGGTCCTTATCGTTCTCCACCGCCCTCTGCCAAGCGATTTGGGCGACAAAGCGGCGAGATATGGAAGGTGATGAAGATCATTCTCGGACTGGAGATCGCCGAGGCGCGACAGCACGCGGTCGAAGGGCGCATCGGCCGAGCGCGGCAACCGCTCGCGTAGATCGAGCAGCCAGCTTTCCGCCTCGCCCGGAAGCGCGGCAAGCTCCTGGCGCGAAAAGCCGCGCTGGCGCTTCAGCGGCCAGCGGGCGGCGAGGATCGCGGCGCCGAGGGTCGCTGCGCCGCCGAGGAGGAGGGCCGCATCCGCGATCGGCGCGATGGCGAGGCTGTAGCCCGCCAAACCCGCGCCTGAGACGATGGTGACCGTGGCCGCGCGTCCGGCCCGCTGCCGCGTCTCCCGATTGCGCCGCGTCTTGCGGCGTTTCTCGGCGGCGCGGACGGCCTTGGATTTCAGGTGCCGTCGCAGGAAATCGCCGACCTGATCGAAGGCGCGATCGAAGCCCATCACGAATGACCGATGGAGCCGTCGTCCTTGTAGCGGCTTTCAATGAAGCGGCCCTGGGTCTCGAAGGCATCGAGATCGTCGCGCGCGAGGCGGCTGCCGAGATCGTCCAGCGCGGATTTGGCGGCGTCGAGGCCGGCCACCAATCGTTCGTCGACGGTGAGGCCTTCGCCGTCCCGCTGGTGCCGGTACGCAGCGGGCACCCGCTCATAGCGTTCGATCAGTTCGGGGAGATGCTGACCCATCAGCCGCCGCGCATCCTGCGCCAGCGGATCGAGCGCGTCGAGTTCGCCGAGGCGGGATTCGAGGAGGGGCAGCTGCGCCGATATCGCCTCGACCCGGCGGGACGCGGGGGCGGGAAGGGCGGCGCGCTTCACGTGCAGGATGGAATCGAGACGGCTTACCACCTCCTTGTTCGACATGGTCTGGGTGAAGGGCTTCACCGCCTTCTCGCCCGGCCACACCGACATGAAGATGAGGATGAAGATGATGGCAAGCGCGACGAGGAACAGGCCGCCGACGCCGATCGGACCCACGATCCAGCCAAAGCCGATCGTCGCGACGATGAGGGCGGCGATGATCGCCGCGGTCGCACCGATCCGCTTCCCGAGCGAGCGCGCCGTCCGGCCATAATGCCGCCGCGCCGCCGCCCGCGCCGAGGGCGCATGGCCATCCAGCCGCGCCGAAATCTCGTCGAAGCGGGCGAGGGTGTTTTCAACGCGGCGGGGCGTGCGTGCCATGTCAGCCCTCTAGCGCCGTAAACGGCGATTCCGCGGGGGCGGCGAGG
>DATDNN010000136.1:0-2344 GCA_036518255.1 Allosphingosinicella sp.
CCCGAAGCCGCCGAGAACGGGCGCGGTGACAATGCCCGTGCCGATCGAGCCAACGATGCCGCCGAGGCCGTGGATGCCGAACACGTCGAGGCTGTCGTCGAGCTTCAGCCTGATCTTCACGAAGCCGACGAACCAGTAGCAGACGAGCGCCGAGGCGATGCCTAGCGCCATGGCGCCCGCCGGACCCGACGTCCCTGCGGCAGGGGTGATCGCGACGAGGCCGCTCACCGCGCCCGACGCGCCGCCGAGAAGAGAGGGTTTGCCCGACACGATCCGCTCGGCAAGCATCCAGGCGAGGATGCCCGCGGCCGGCGCGACGAAGGTGTTGATCATCGCCAGCGCCGCGCCGCCATTGGCTTCAAGGTTCGAACCTGCGTTGAAGCCGAACCAGCCGACCCAGAGCAAACCGGCGCCGATCAGCGTCATGACAAGCGAATGGGGCAGCAGCGCCTCGCGGAGGAAACCGATGCGCTTTCCGGCGAAGAAGACGCCGACAAGGCCCGCGACCCCTGCATTGATGTGCACCACCGTCCCGCCCGCAAAATCGCGCGCGCCCATGCGGTAGATGAGACCGCCTGAAGACCACACCATATGAGCGAGAGGCGCGTAGACGATGGTGAGCCAGAGCGCTGAAAACAGCATCACCGCCGAAAAGCGCACCCGTTCCGCGAGCGCGCCGATGATGAGTGCGGCGGAGATGGCGGCGAACGTCATCTGGAACGCGGCGAAGATGAATTCCGGTATGCCGATGCCGGGTGTGAAGGTGGCCGTGAGGCTATCCCCGCCAATTCCTTTCAGGAACAGCCGGTCCAATCCCCCGACCACCGCATTGCCCTCCGTGAAGGCGAGCGAATAACCCCAACCGACCCAGACCAGCATGGAAAGCGCGGCGATGCCGAGCACCTGGCTCAGGATCGAGGCATATTCTTCGCGCGGACGAGCCCGCCGTAGAAAAGGGCAAGGCCGGGCACGATCATCAGGAGGACGAGCAGGGTCGAGACCAGCATCCAGGCAGTATCGCCCTTGTCCATGGCGAGCGGAGGTGTGGACGCCGCATCCGCCGTGCCCGAAAGCATCAGGACCAGAATGAGAAATGCAATCCTTCCCGCCACGCAATGTCCCCCACGAATCTCGATAGAACAAAGGTGTCGGGAGCCAAGCGGCTGGACTAGGTGAATTCTTAACCGGCCGGAATCAGCGCGCCGCCGTTTCGGCCCCGGTCGCGGGAGCGGAGCCCTGGGCGGCGGGTTTGCCCAGCGCCTCGCCCGATCCCCCGCCCTCGCCGGTCATGGCCCAGCGCAGGCTCGCAGGCATCGCATCTTCCGCCTTGCGGCCGGTGGTGGCGATGAGGCTCGCCGCTTCGCGCTTCGGTGGCTCGTAGCGGCGGATCACCGCACGCGGGCCGGATGCGCCAGCGGACGCGCCGGGGCGAAGGGCCAGGTCCGGATTGGCGGCGACCGCCGCGACGGCTGCCTCCGCAGCGGCCTTGTCCACCGCGCCTTCGGTAGCCTGCACCTGCTCCACGGAAGCGAGCTTCAAGGGCGCGGCGGCACGGGCGAGGCCCGCGACATCCGGCTCGAAGCCCGCATAGCGGCTCGTGAAGGCGGCGGGCTGGCCCCAGCCGCCGCTCCAGCGGTAGAAGATATGGCTGCCGACATTGCCGAGCTTCACCAGGCTGCCGCTCCAATAGGGAACGACATAATTGGCGTGATAGTGGGTAGCATAACCGACCGGGGCATAGACATAGCCGCTCAGCGCCGCCTTCGCGACTTCGCGGGCCCGCTTCCAATAGGATGCGACCGGGGCCCGGGTCAGCGATCCGTCGCAGGTGAAGGTAAATTGACACCCGGTCGCCCGCTCATAACCCTGGTAGACGACGCCGCAGACGCTGTTGGGATAGGCCGGATGACGGACGCGATTGAGCACGACCTGCGCGACGGCGCGCTGGCCGTCCACCGGCTCCAGCGCCGCTTCATAATAGATGGCCGACGCGAGACAGTCGACCGACCGCTCGCGATCCGCCGCGGAGCGGGCGAGGAGCTTAAACGGCGGCGCGGCCGGGATATCGCCCTCATAGGCGGGAAGCGCGGCGTTGATGTTGAGTGCATCCTGCGCCGGCAGCGGCTTGAAGGTGTTGAGCTCGACCTGGGGGACATGGGCGGCGGCGCGCTCGTCCGACATGCCGATGCCGGTCACGCTGAGGCCGGCGATCAGATACAGGAAGGCCGCGATGGCGAGTATCAGCGAACTCAGCCAATGTTCCCGGCATATCTCGGGAAAGCGCGGAATGGGCCTCGATAATGAAGCAGCGATCATTCAACTCTCTCCGAAGGCTGGGGCCGTT
>DATDNN010000137.1:0-4460 GCA_036518255.1 Allosphingosinicella sp.
CCGGGCATCTTCGGCCCGCGTGGCGGCGGTGGCGATGCGATAGGGCTTGCCCGGAAAGGCAGGGAGATCGACCACCCAGGGCCTTTTCATTCCCCTCTCCACGGCAACGGCGATCGCGGCGTCCGGACCGACGCGCGGCGGCCCGGCCACCGGATCGGGCATGCCCTTCATGCTCCAGCCTAGATGGGCGTCGTGGCGCTCGCCCTGCCCGCCGGGCGGCTTTGGGCGTCCGATGCCGCGTTCCGCCACGAAGGCGTGGAAGCGGGCGCCCCAGAAATAGGTCCAGGGCATGCCGGTCACCGCAAGGAACATCAGCACCGCCCCGGCCAATGCGCCGATCGAGGCATGGAGGTTGCGCCAGAAGCGGCGCTCCCCCACCCGCCCCGCCAGCGACAGGGCGCGGTTGGCGCCGCGCGGCCACCAGAGATAGAAGCCGGTGAGGACGAGCAGGATCGCCCATCCCGCGACGATCTCCACCAGGATATTGCCGAACGGCCCGGCGACCGAGAGGCTGTGAAGGCGCTTCACCACTTCCATCGCCCCGCCCCCGCCGGATATGCCGAGCACCGCGCCGGTATCGGGCCGCACATAGGCAATGGGGGCTTCTTCCCCCTCACCCAGCCGCATCTGCCAGCTTTCGTCAGAAGCAGTGGGGCGCGTCACCTGCGTGACCCGCATTCCCGCCTGCCGTTCGACGACGCCGATCATCCCCGCAAGAGGCATAGGCTGCGCGGGCGCGGGAAGCTCAATCCAGCTGCGATGCAAAGCGCGTTCGATCTCCGGCTTGTAGAGGTAGAGTGCGCCGGTGCCCGCCATCCAGGCGAGCACCGGAAGGACGATGAGGCCGGCATAGAAATGCCAGCGCCACATCGCGCGGTAAACAGAAGTGGTCATGAGGATTATCCTGAAAATGATCTGTGCATGCGCGAGCAGGTGCACGCGGCGGGGATGGGGATCAGATCAGGAGCGGCGGGCCGGTGGAGGGCGGAGGCGGGGCGGCAAGGCCCCTACCGACCGCAACGATTAGGGTAAGAAAAAGGGGCGCCGGAGCGACAACCGGCGAGGAAAGGCGGGGCGCGCCTTCCGCTCCCGTCCAGGCCATGGCCAGGCCGGAAAAAGCGCAGGGCTCATCGGCGGCGGTGCGGCCACCGTCTTTGCCCGCTCTCCCGAGGCGTTCGATCATGTCGGCACGGTAGGCGGACTCCGCCATCGCGGCGCTCTCCTGGGCGCTCGTCCAGCCCGAGCAGAGGATGAAGCTAAAGCCGCCTTGCGTTGCGGGCATCCAGCCGGAAGGCAGCAGGGCGCGGATAAGCAACGCGCAACCGATAAGGAGCACGAGCGGCAGGCCGGACCTCTGTGTGGACCCCGCTTTCACCATTGCGGGCGCGCCTATGCACCTGGCGCGGCGCGGCGTAAAGCGGAGTCAGGCCGCAGCCTATGCTTGCCCCGGCCCGCCGTCCGGCGTTACAATCCGGCTTCATCTTGGAGACGGCGATGCGCAACAATCCCTTTACCAGACATCCCAAGGAGGTGGGCGAGGGATATTTCCAGCATATGGGCAATGCCGGCTTCTTCGGCCTCAAGATGATCGGCGGCGGCGTCGCCTGCCTCCTCCACGCCATTTTCCCCTTCCTGTTCGTGGAATCGGGATCGAAGACGGTGCGCAGCCTCTACAAGCGGATGACTGGGCGCGTGGACAAGCCCAATTGGGAGCGGCATCCGATCATATGATCGGGCGTAAAATCTTTTCCTTTTAGCAACATAATCCAACGACCCTCCGGAACGGAGGCGCGCGGTCGGCCGTTTTTCCGGCGCGCGTCAGACAGGCGCCGTGCTTTTCCAGACAGGAAAGAGGAGGCTGAAAATGGCAAGAGAATTAATGCCGTGGGGCCGCGACCGGAGCATGCGGATGAGCGGCGAGGGCAATCCCATGCTGAGCCTGCGCCGGGAGATGGACCGGATGCTGACCGATGTGCTCGGCGGCGCATTCCCGAGCTTCGGCGGCAATGGCCGGAGCGTGATGGCCTGGCCGCAGCTCGACGTCGAGGACAGCGACAAGGAGGTGCGGATCACGGCCGAACTGCCGGGCATGAAAGAGGAGGATATCGACCTCCGCATCGAAGACGGCATGCTGATGTTGAGCGGCGAGCGGAAGGACGAACGGCAGGATAAGGAGCGCGGCTATTCCGAGCGCTATTATGGCCATTTCGAACGGCAGATCGCCCTGCCGCGCGGCGTGGACCAGGACGCCTGTAATGCCGAGTTCAGGGACGGCATGCTGCGGATTACCATCCCGAAGAATGAAGAAGCGGCTGGAGGGCGGAAGATCCCGATCAAGGCATCAGCGGAGGGCTAGGCTTTAGGCTTCACCGCGGATGCGAAAGGGGAGAGCGGCGCCGCTCTCCCCTTTCGCTCGCAATTATCTCGGCTGGGCAGGCTTCCTGGCGATGATCTTGATTTCGGTAATGCCGTTGTCGGGCAGCAGGCGATCGACGTCGATCGCGGTCCAGGTGGGATAGGGGCCCTTCACATATTTCTTGTGCACCTGCGACATCGTGTCGATCTGGCCGATGAGATCGGTGTGGAAGCTGGTGATGTCGACGATGTCGTCATAGCTCGCGCCCGCCCGCTTCAGCACCCGGCCGATCACCGCATAAGCGCGCTCATAGGCGGCATGGAGATCGGTTTCGCCCGGCTCCGTCCCGGCGACGATGCCCGACAGGAAGATGAGATCGCCCGCGATCGTCGCGTCGGCATAGCCATATTGTTCCTGCGCGGCGCGGACGCCCGGATGATCGGACATCACAACATTGGCTTCGCTGCGCTGGGCCGCGGCGGGCGCGGCAACGGAAAGGGCCGCGGGGCCGATCAAGGCATATTTCATTGTCATTCCCCCCTAGGTTCGAATCAGGCTGCGGAGCCTTCCTTCTTCAGCGACGCCATATCGATGACGAAACGATATTTGACGTCGCTTTTCAGCATCCGCTCATAGGCCGTGTTAATGTCCTGCATGGCGATCACCTCGCAGTCCGGAAGGACATTATGTTCGGCGCAGAAATCGAGCATCTCCTGGGTGAGCGGGATGCCGCCGATGGCGGAGCCGCCCACGAGCCGGTCGTTGGAAATGAGCATGCCGCCGTGGATCGACGGCAAGGGCTCGATCGCGCCGACCAGCACCATCACCCCCTCCCGCCGGAGAAGCTGGAGATAGGGGTGGAGGTCGTGCGCCACCGGAATGGTATTGAGGATGAAGTCGAAGCGGGAGCGCGCCGCCTTCATCTGATCCCGGTCGGTCGAGAGAAGCACCTCATGCGCGCCGAGATGGCGAGCGTCCTCGCCCTTTTGCGGCGAGGTGGTGATCATCGTGACGTTGGCGCCGAGCGCCGCGGCGAACTTGACGCCCATATGGCCGAGGCCGCCGAGACCGACGACGGCGACCTCCTTGCCCGGCCCGACATGGAAACGGGTGAGCGGCGACCAGGTGGTAATGCCCGCGCACAGGAGGGGCGCGGCGCGCATCGGATCGAGGCCAACCGGCACATGCAGCACGAATTCCTCGCGCACCACGATATGGTCGGAATAGCCGCCATAGGTGTTCTCGCGGGTCACCCGGTCCGGGCTGTTATAGGTGAGCGTTGCGCCGTTCAGGCAATGCTGCTCGTATCCCGCCTTGCATTCGCGGCATTCCTGGCAGCTGTCGACCATGCAGCCGACGGCGACCATATCCCCCACCTTGTGGCGGGTGACGCTGGGGTGAACCTCCGTCACGCGGCCGACGATTTCGTGGCCGGGCAGCGCCGGATAGACGCTGTTATGCCATTCGTTGCGGGCGGTGTGGATGTCGGAATGGCAGACGCCGCAATAGAGGATGTCGATGGCGACATCATGCTCGCGAAGGGCACGGCGGTCGAAATGAAAGGGCTCGAGCGGCGCGTCGGCCGATCTGGCGGCATATCCGATGGCGTTGGTCATTTTCCTCGTTCCTTCCATTCCATTCGTCATGCTGAGCTTGTCTCAGCATCCATCTCCGAGCAACGCGCTTGCCACCGGAATGGACCCTGAAACAAGTTCAGGGTGACTGCGGGGAGCTATTTCCCTCCCCAAGCGATGAAATGCGGGTTCAGGAATCCCGCGTCGATTTTGCCGTAACGCAGAGGGCCGCCTTCGGTGTCCCCCTCGAGCACCAACACGCGGCCGCCCGCCGCTTCGAGTACCGCCTGGCCCGCCGCCGTGTCCCATTCCATCGTCGGCCCGTGGCGCGGATAGACGTCGGCCAGGCCTTCCGCGATCAGGCAGAATTTGAGCGAGGAGCCGGAGGGCAGGAATTCGGTGATGCCCATCTTCGCCACCCACGCATCGGTTTCGGGCTTGCGGTGATTACGGCTGCCGATGGCGGTAAGGCCGCCTTCGGGGCGCGGCCGGACGCGGATCGGCTGGAGAGCGGAACCTTCGCGCTGGCG
>DATDNN010000138.1:0-17361 GCA_036518255.1 Allosphingosinicella sp.
AGCCCTCACCGGCCATGGCGCGCTCGTCGATCTCCTCTCCCGCGCGCTCGTGCCCGCGCCGCCCATCGATACCGCCAATGGCGGCTATATCGCGGAAGGCTATGACGCGGCGCTGGATGCGCTGCGCAATGCCGGCGGCGAGGGGCGGCGCGCCATTGCCGGGCTCGAGGCGCGCTATCGCGAGCAGACGGGGATTGCGGCGCTCAAGATCCGCCATAATGCGGTGCTCGGCTATCATATCGAGGTGCCGGCCCGGCACGCCGACGCGCTGATGGCGGCGGATTCGGGCTTCACCCACCGGCAGACGCTGGCGGGCGTCGTCCGCTTCAACGCCCCGGACCTGCACGAACATGCGATGCAGGTGGGGCAGGCGGGCGCCCATGCGCTCGCCGCCGAGGCCGCCCATCTCGAGGAATTGATCGGCGAGGCATTGAAGCGCGCCCACCCGATCGCCGCCGCCGCCGACGCGCTCGCCCGATTGGACGTCGCGTCCGCGCTCGCCGAACGGGCGGCGGAGGGCGGCTGGTGCCGCCCGGATTTCGTGGACCGCAACTGCTTCGAGGTCGAGGCTGGCCGCCACCCGGTGGTCGAGGACGCGCTCAAAAACAGCGGTACCCGCTTCGTTGCCAACGATTGCGGTCTTTCGGAAGATTCGCGGCTATGGCTCGTCACCGGCCCCAATATGGGTGGCAAATCTACGTTCCTCCGCCAGAATGCCCTGATCGCGGTCCTGGCCCAGGCCGGCTCCTACGTGCCCGCCTCAAAGGCGGTGCTGGGACCGGTGGACCGGCTGTTCAGCCGCGTCGGCGCCTCCGACAATCTCGCGCGCGGCCGTTCGACCTTCATGGTCGAGATGGTCGAAACCGCCGCCATTCTCTCCCAGGCGACGGAGCGGAGCTTCGTCATCCTCGACGAGGTGGGGCGCGGCACCTCCACCTATGACGGCCTTGCCATTGCCTGGTCGGTGGTCGAGGGCATTCACGATCGCAACAAGTGCCGCTGCCTTTTCGCGACGCACTATCATGAACTGACGCGGCTTGCCGAGCGGCTGGACGCCCTCTCCCTCCGCCACGTCCGCGCCCGCGAATGGAAGGGCGAGCTCGTCTTCCTCCACGAGGTTGCCGAGGGTCCGGCGGACCGGAGCTACGGCCTTGCCGTTGCCAAGCTCGCCGGCATGCCCGGCCCCGTCATCGCCCGCGCGAAGGCGGTGCTGGAGAAGCTGGAGCAGGGCAAGGCTGCGACGGGCGGCATCGCCGCCGGTCTAGACGATCTCCCCCTCTTCGCCGCCACCGCGGTCCAGGAGGAGGCCGCGCCCGATCCTCTGGTGGAGATGCTGAGCCAGGTGGACGCCGATGCCTTGAGCCCCCGCGAAGCGCTCGATCTCGTCTACCGGCTGAAACGGCTGGCGGCGGAGCGCCCCTAGTGTCCCGGCGAAGGCCGGGACCCAGCGGCTCGGGCGGAAAAGCTGGGCTCCGGCCTTCGCCGGAGCACTGGATGCGCCGGGCCGATCTCTCTACATTCGCCTTATGCCAATCCGCGATCAGATGATGCCGAACCGGCGCGCCATCATCGACCGGCGTGCGCTCTCCGACCGGTTGGCGGCGCTGGACGGCGATTCTGCGGAGCTGCGCCGCGCGGCCACCGACATCCTTAAGACCGCGCTTCAGGATGGCCGGGCCGAAATCGCAAGGCGGCTGGAGGCGCGCCCTTCGGAAGGCGCCGAGGCGGCATCGGCCTATGCCTTCCTCACCGACCAGATCGTTCGCCTCCTCTACGACTTCACCGTTTCGCGGCTATATCCCCTCTCCAATCCCACGGCGTCCGAACGCCTCACCCTCATGGCGGTGGGCGGCTATGGGCGCGCCGAAATGGCGCTCCATTCGGACGTCGATATCGCCTTCGTCACGCCCTGGAAGCCGACCGGCTGGACCGAGCAGGTCATCGAATCGATGCTCTACACGTTGTGGGATATGAAGCTGAAGGTCGGCCATTCCAGCCGCTCCATCGACGAGACGATCGCGGCGGCGGCGGGCGATCATACCGTCCGCACCGCCATCCTCGAATCCCGCTATCTCTGGGGCGACGAAGCGCTGTACGATGAAACGCTCGGCCGCTTCTGGGGCGAGGTGGTGGCCGGGAAGGCAGGCGCCTTCGTCAACGAGAAGCTGATGGAGCGGGATGCCCGCCACCAGAAGCTCGGCAACAGCCGCTATGTGGTCGAACCCAATGTGAAGGACGGCAAGGGCGGCCTTCGCGATCTCCACACCCTCTTCTGGATCGGGAAATATGCCTATCGCGTCCGCGCGGTGGAGGATCTTGTGGAAGCGGGCCTTCTCACCCGCGAGGAGCTTCACCGGTTCCGCAAGGCCGAACGTTTCCTCTGGGCGGTGCGCTGCCATCTCCACATCCTCGCGGGGCGGGCGGAGGAGCGGCTTACCTTCGATCTCCAGCGGGAAATCGCCGCGCGCATGCATTATGCGAACCGTCCCGGGCGCTCGGCGGTCGAGCGCTTCATGCAGCATTATTTCCTCAACGCCAAAGCGGTGGGCGACCTCACCGGCCTCTTCCTCGCACATCTGGACGAAAAGTTCCGGCAGAAGGAGCGGCGCTTCGGCCTTCCCGCGATCCGCCGCCGCCCGCGCAAGCTGGAGGGCTTCGTCCTCGACAAGGGGCGGCTCGCCCTTCCCGGCGATACTTTCTTCGCCGAAGATCCGGTGCGGCTCATCCGGATGTTCGCGCTCGCCGACCGGCACGGCCTTGAAATCCATCCGCTCGCCATGCGCGCGGCGGCACGCGACGCGAAGCTGATCGACGCGTCCGCGCGCGAGGACAAAGGCGCCAACGCCCTGTTCCTTGAAATTCTCACCAGCCCGCGCGATCCCGAAACGGTGCTGCGCTGGATGAACGAGGCGGGCGTGTTCGGCCGCTTCGTGCCGGATTTCGGCCGCGTCGTCGCGCAGATGCAGTTTGACATGTACCACCATTATACGGTGGACGAACATTCTATCCGCGCCATCGGCCTCCTCGCCCGCATCGAGAAGGGGGAGCTCAGGGAGGATCACCCACTCTCGACCGGCCTTATCCGCCGCATCGCCTCGCGCCGCGTCCTGTATGTCGCCGTTCTCCTCCACGATATCGCCAAGGGCCGGGGCGGCGATCACAGCGTGCTTGGCGCGGAGGTGGCGATGCAGCTCTGCCCCCGGCTCGGCCTCGATCCGGCCGAAACCGAAACCGTCGCCTGGCTGGTGCGCTGGCACCTCCTCATGTCGGCGACCGCCTTCAAGCGCGATCTATCCGATCCGCAGACCATCGCCGCCTTTGCGGAGCGGGTGAAGAGCCCGGAGCGGCTGCGCCTCCTCCTCCTCCTCACCGTCGTCGATATAAGGGCGGTGGGTCCCGGCGTGTGGAACGGTTGGAAACGGCAGCTGCTACGCACCCTGTTCGACGCCGCCGAGGAACTGCTACGGCTCGGCCACAAGCAGAAGGGGCGGCGGGAGCGGATTGCCGCGATCCAGGATAATCTCGAGGCCCGGCTCGGCTGGGAACCGAGCCGCTTTGCCCGTCTCGCATCGCGCCTCGCCGATTCCTACTGGCTGTCCGAGGCGCCGGACGTGCTGGAGCGCAATGCCCGTCTGATGGACCGCGCGGACCGGGTGCCCGATGGCGGTCCTGCCCTCGAAACCCTGGTGCAGGAAGATCGCGGCGCGACGCTCGTCACGCTCTATGCCAAGGATCAGCCCGGCCTTTTCTTCCGCACGGCGGCGGCGATCAGCCTGGCGGGCGGCAACATCATCGACGCGCGCATCCACACGACGACGGACGGCATGGCGCTCGACAATTTTCTCGTCCAGGCGGCCGATGGCGGGCCCTGCTGCGACCCCTTCCAGCTCGCTCGGCTGGAGCAGGCGGTCTGCGATGCCGCCAAGGGCAAGGCGCCCGAAATGGCGCGGCTCGAAGAAAAGGCGCTGCCCCGGCCGCGCGCGGCCGCCTTTCCGATCGAACCGGCCGTCTTCATCGATAACAATGCCTCGAGCCGCTATACGGTGGTCGAAGTGAATGCACGGGATCGCGCGGCCCTCCTCAGCGGACTTGCGGGCGCGCTTCTGGAGTCGAAAGCCGCGATCCACTCCGCCCATATCGCCACCTATGGCGAGCGCGCCGTCGACGTTTTCTACCTGACCGACATGAAGGGCGGGAAGATCGAAAGCCCCGCCCGGCTGAAGGCACTACAGAAAAGGCTGCTCGCGGCGGCGAGCGGCGCGCCTGGCCCAACAAAGCGGCACGCCGCCTAGCACGTTCGTGCTCCGGCGAAAGCCGGAACCCAGCGGCACGGGCGGAAGACTGGGCTCCGGCCTTCGCCGGAGCACAATGGATTGCCCGAAGAAACTCCCCCCAAAGAAAAAGGCCCCCGCCTTGCGGCGGGAGGCCCCTTTTCCTGGTTCGTCGGCCGATCAGAAGCGGCCGCGAACCGTGATGCCGTAGGTGCGCGGTTCGGCAAGATAGCTCGAGAAGAGCTGGTTGCCGGTCGCATAGCCCGGCGCGCCGAATGCGGCGACCTGGGCGCGGCTGTTCGCGCCCTGGAACGGTGAGTTGAACGCGACCTGCTGATATTCCTGATCGAACAGGTTCTGCGCCCAGAGTTCCACCGCCCAGCGCTCGTCCGGGCCACGCACGCCGATGCGGGCGTTGACCAGCGCATAGCCGTCCTGCTCCTTTTCGGGGAACAGGTCGGAGCCGGTATTATAGTCCGAAGTCAGGCGGCTATCGACATAGAGGAGGCCGGTAAGGCCGCTATTGCCGATCTCCGGCGTCCAGGAAAAGGACGTCGTCACCACATGCTCCGGCGCGTTCGACAGATTGTCGCCCGGCAGCAGGAACAGGAACGGATCGAGCGGCTCGCCGCCCGCGCCGGTCAGATTGTGCCGGTATTTGGTCTGCGCATAGGTGTAGCCGATATTGACGTTGACGTCGCGGGCGGGGCGAAGCGAAGCCTCAACCTCGATACCCCGCGAACGGACGCCCGGATTCGACTTACCGGTGCAGGCGCCGGTCGCCGCCGAAGCATCGCTGTCCCCGCCGCCCAGATCGTCGCCGCAGGACGCGATATTCTGGACGATGAACACCGAGCCATTGAACGTGTTGAGCTGGAAGTTCTTGAACTCCTGCCAGAAGGCGGAGACGTTCAGGGTGAAGCCCCGGCCGTCATACTTCATGCCCAGTTCGTAAGCATCGACCTTTTCCGCATCGAAGCGCAGATCGAGCACGTCGCCATTGTCGCGGGCCCGGAGCGCCGGGTTGCTGCCCACCGGATCGGTACCGAGCGCCGAACGGTCGAGATTGTAGCCGCCGGCCTTATAGCCCTTCGAATAGCTCGCATAGGTGAGCAGGCGATCGGTCGGCTTGTAGGACAGGATGGCGGTGCCGGTCAGCTGATCGTCATCGAACTTGTCCTTGAGATCGAGCGCGTTGAGGCCGGTGCTCGAATTGCCCTGGCAGGCGAGGGTCAGGATGCCCTGAACCAGCGGCTGGAGCGCCGCCGGGAGCGGCGTCGCGCCACCCGGCAGATAGGGTGCATAGAGGCCCTGGACCGCCGGGCACCGGGCGTTGTTGTTGTCGAAATCGGCCGAGAACTTCTTCGACTCGTTGGTGTAGCGGAGGCCGAGGGTGAAGCTCAGCTGATCCGTGATGTTGAAGATGTTATGGGTAAACACCGCCCAGTTCTTGCTGTCCTGATAATAGTTGGCGCGATTGTCGCCCACGTCGTTGATCTGATAGAGTTGACCAAGCCCACCAAAGACCAAAGGTGCGGCCGCACCTAAGGAACCAAGAGACCCTATCCCGCCCGCGACACATCCCGGTGAAGTCCGGTCGACGAGGGCCGGACTGATGTTGGCGACGATCCGGCACGATGCGAAGGCGCCATATTGCGTGCCGAACTTCGTGTTGTCGGCAACCTGCAGGTCTTCGTGGGCGAAATAGGCGCCCACGAGCCAGTCGAGCTTGTCCTCGAAGGCCGAGCCCTGGAGGCGGAGTTCCTGGCTGAACGTTTCGAACTTGCGGAAATTGTTGCCGTCGTCGGCGCGGTACAGGATGTCCGCGCGACTGTAATCGGTGTCGCTCGCGCCGCCGGCCTTATAGCCGCGATAGGCGGTGATCGAAGTCAGCTTGCCGATGCCCGCATCCCAGTCGATCTGCGCCGACACGCCATAATCCTTCGTGTCGTTGCGGAAGGTGCGGCCCGGGCTGACCGAAACGTTCCGCTTGTAGGGATCCTGGTCATAGGGCGTCGGGCCGTTGGGGAAGGTTTCACCGAGCGCCGACAGGATGTCCACGATCCGGTTGGTCGGACGATAGGCATAATCGCCCGGTACGCCCGGGGTCGGATCGTAAGTTTCGCGCGTTTCGATATAGACGGCGCCGCAGCAGCTTTCGTCGCGCTTCGAATAATCGCCGATCAGGCGGATCGACAGGTCGTCGCCCGGTTCGAACAGCAGCTGGCCACGGACGAAATAGCGGTCGCGATTGTTGACTTCGCTTTCCGTGCCGTTCGTCGGGTTGGCGACCGTGTAGAAACCGTCGCGCTGCACCCACACGCCGTCCAGGCGATAGCCTATGCTCTCGTTGATCGGGCCGGTGATACCGCCGCTGGCGCGGAGGAAGCCGTAATTGCCGTAGGTGAACTCGCCATAGCCTTCCATGCGGTTGAGGTTCGGCTTCTTCGAGACGATGTTGAGGAGGCCGGCCGAGGCGTTGCGGCCGAACAGGGTGCCCTGCGGCCCGCGCAGCACCTCGACACGCTCGATCTCGCCAAGTTCGTTGAGGCCGATGCCGGTGCGCGAACGATAGACGCCATCGATGAACACGGCGACCGAGCTTTCAAGGCCCGGATTGTCGCCGACCGTGCCGATGCCGCGGATACGCGCAGAACCGTTCGATTCCGAACCGGTCGAAGAGACGAGCAGCGACGGAGCCAGCTGATTGAGCGCGCGAATGTCGGTCGCGCCGGAATTCTGCAGCGATTCCGCGGAAACGACGTTCACCGCCAGCGGAACATCCTGCAGGATCTGCTCGCGGCCCTGCGCCGTCACGATGATGTCGGTCGGCTGTTCCTCGTCCTGCTGGACGGCGCCTGCCTGTTCGGCCGGCGCGGAGCCGCTGGTCTCACTGCTATTGTCCTGCGCGAACGCCGGCGCGGAAATCGCCAGCACGCCGGCGGACACCAGCCACAAAGTCTTTCGCATACCCCTCTCCCACGATTGATTGGTTAATCTTTTGACGGGGAGCGTATCGAAAAGGCTGGGGGCCAGCTAGCGGGAAAATGGCGGAATCCCGCCAGTAGCCACCCCTTTATTGCAAAATCGCAACAAGTCAGTTTTGAAAGAAAACGGGCAAAATGCAACCTTTGCATCTTGCCGTTACGGAAAGTGGGAAAGATGTCAGCCGATGGCGCACCGCTTCTTCGCAGGTGCAGCATGAAAAATGGCGGAAGAGACGGCCTGCCGTCCCTTCCGCCTCTTTGATTTTCACCGCACGGCGCGCGAATTACTTGGGCGCGAGCACCATCAGCATCTGCCGGCCTTCCATGCGGGGATGCTGTTCGACCTTCGCATCCTCGGCCGTATCGGCCTGAACGCGCTGGAGGAGCTGCATGCCGAGCTGGCCGTGGGCAAGCTCGCGGCCGCGGAAGCGCAGGGTCACCTTCACCTTGTCGCCTTCGCCGATGAATTTGTGGATCGCCTTCATCTTCACGTCATAATCGTGATCGTCGATGTTCGGACGCATTTTGATCTCCTTGATCTCCTGCGTCTTCTGCGTCTTTCGGGCGAGGTTCGCCTTCTTCTGCGCCTCGTACTTGTACTTGCCTACGTCCAGAAACTTGGCGACGGGCGGATCGGCGTTGGGCGACACTTCGACGAGGTCGAGGCCCACTTCGGCCGCCTGCTCGATCGCTTCGCGAGTGAACATGACCCCCAGATTCTCGCCATTCTCGTCAATGACGCGCACCTTGGGCGACTGGATGAATTCGTTATAGCGAGGGCCGTTCATCGGCGGCGCCATCGGGCGCCGGGTAAGGGGGGGACGTATAGCGCAATCTCCGTAAAGCCAAAAAAGATAGGCCTTCACCTAGTGATTTGCGGGCCGAAAGGGAAGATGCGACCTGCGGCAGGAAGCCAGATTCTCGCCGTCCTGTGCCTAACCTGCCATTACCGTCATGCTGAACCGGGTCCAGCATCCATGCTCGCGCCCGCCCGAAACGCGGAGATGGACCCTGAAACACGTTCAGGGTGACGAAGGAGTCAGCGCAGGTCCGGCGGCGTCGCTTCGTCGCGGAGCATGGCGATGAGGTCGTCGACCTTCACCACCTGCTGCCCTTCCTGACCCAGGCGACGGACGGCGACGGTGCCTTCTTCCGCCTCGCGCTTGCCGACCACCAGCAGCGCCGGAACCTTGGCAAGGCTGTGTTCGCGCACCTTGTAGTTGATCTTCTCGTTCCGCACGTCGGTCTCGACCCGCAGGCCCGCCGCGGCGAGCTTTGCGCGTACTTCCTCGGCATAGGCATCGGCATCCGACACGATGGTGGCGACCACCGCCTGCACGGGCGCCAGCCAGAGCGGGAAGCGGCCGGCATGATGTTCGATGAGGATGCCGATGAAGCGTTCGAATGTGCCGAGGATCGCCCGGTGGAGCATGATCGGCCGGTGGCGGTTGCCGTCCTCGCCGACATAGGATGCATCGAGCCGCTCCGGCAGCACCGTATCCGCTTGCATCGTCCCCACCTGCCAGGTGCGGCCGATGGCGTCGGTCAGATGGAATTCCAGCTTCGGCGCATAGAAGGCGCCTTCGCCCGGCAATTCCTCCCACCCATATTCAGGTGTGTCGCGCCCAGCGAGGCGAACGGCGTCGCGCAGGATCTGCTCGGCTTCGTCCCACATTTCGTCCGAGCCGAAGCGCTTTTCCGGCCGCAGGGCGAGCTTGATCGCATAATTTTCAAAGCCGAGGTCGCGATAGACGCTGTCGAGCAGGTCGCAAAATTCGCGAATCTCCTCGACGATCTGATCCTGCCGCACGAAGATATGCGCGTCGTCCTGCGTGAACTGGCGCACCCGCATGATGCCGTGCAGCGCGCCGTGCGGCTCGTTCCGGTGGCAGCAGCCGAATTCGGCCATGCGGATCGGAAGGTCACGATAGCTTTTGATGCCTTGACGGAAGATGAGGACGTGCGCCGGGCAGTTCATGGGCTTTAAGGCCATGAGGTCGGCATCGCCGGAAAGCACGGGGCCTTCCTCTTCCGTGTTCGGGATTTCGTCGGGGACGACGAACATATTCTCGCGATATTTGCCCCAGTGGCCCGATTGCTCCCACTGTTTGGCGTCCATCAGCTGCGGCGTCTTCACTTCCCGATAGCCTGCGGCATCGAGGCGGCGGCGCATATAGGCTTCGAGCTGGCGCCACAGGAGAAAGCCCTTGGGATGCCAGAAGACCGAGCCCTGCGCTTCCTGCTGGAGATGGAACAGGTCCATTTCCTGGCCGATCTTGCGATGGTCGCGCTTGGCCGCTTCCTCCAGGCGATGGAGATGCTCGTCGAGCTGCTTCTTGCTCAGCCATGCGGTGCCGTAGATGCGGGAAAGCATCGCATTCTTCTGGTCGCCGCGCCAATAGGCGCCCGACACGCGGGTCAGCTTGAAGGCCTGGGGATCGAGCTTGCCGGTCGAGGCGAGGTGCGGACCCCGGCACATGTCCATCCATTTGTCGCCCGACCAGTAGACGGTCAGTTCCTCGCCGTCCGGAAGCTCGGCGGCCCATTCGGCCTTGAACGTCTCGCCCTTTTTTTTGAACCAAGCGATCAGGTCGTCACGCGTCCACACTTCGCGGCGGAGCGGCTGGTCGGCCCTGATGATGCGCCGTATCTCCTCCTCGATGACGGGGAGATCCTCTTCGGTGAACGGCCCCCGCTCCGGGCTGGGGGCGAAATCGTAATAGAAGCCGTCCTCGGTCGCCGGACCGAAGGTGATCTGGGTGCCGGGATAGAGATTCTGCACCGCTTCAGCGAGGAGGTGGGCGAAATCGTGCCGGACGAGCTCCAGCGCGTCCTTTTCATCCTTCGCCGTGACGAGCGCGAGGTTCGCATCGCCCTCGAACGGCCGCGCGATATCGCGGAGTTCCCCATTCACCCGCGCCGCGATCGCCGCCTTGGCAAGGCCCGGCCCGATTGCCGCCGCGACGTCCGCGGGGGTGGTGCCCGCCGCCACTTCGCGAACGGAGCCGTCGGGAAGCGATATCTTGAACATCTCGGACATGGGTGAACCTTGCGTGCCTTATCGGGATAGATGTGAAGCGACCTGCCTTAAATAGGGGCAGGGGGCTGTCAAGGAAGCACTTGCCAATCGGGGCGCCCCCAGTCACCCTCCCGTGCGGGAAAAGGGGAGGGATGTCATGAACAGCATGGAAGGCCGTGTCGCCGGCGATCAGCCGGTGTCGAGCTTCACATTCACCGGCAATTGGCGGGAATATCTGCCGATCGCCCTCACCAATTTCCTGCTGACTCTCGCCACGCTCGGCTTCTACCGCTTCTGGGCCAAGGCACGGGAGCGGCGCTATCTCTGGAGCCGCACCCATTTCATCGACGATGCTTTCGAATGGACCGGCACGGGCAAGGAGATGTTCGTCGGCTTCCTGATCGTCATGGCCGCATTCATTCCGGCTATTCTGGTCATCAACATCCTGGCCCAGGCGCTTATCATGCGCGGCCAGCTGATCGCCGGCGGCGTGCTCATCGCCGTCATCTATGCGGGCCTGTTCTACCTTATCAACGTCGCGCTCTTCCGTGCCCTTCGTTACCGATTGAGCCGCACCTGGTGGCACGGCATCCGGGGCGGCAGCAACGATTCTGGCTGGCGCTACGGTCTTTCCGCTATATGGCGCACGCTGGCCGGCGCCGCGCCGCTAGGCCTCCTCATTCCCTGGACGATGGCGAGTCTCTGGAACGAGCGCTGGAATGCGATGAGCTTCGGCCCGCATCCCTTCCGGGCCGACGCCCGCTTCGAGCGCCTGATGGGACGGTGGCTCCTCGCCTATCTGGGGCCGATCCTGGCCGGCGGCCTCGCTGCCGTCCTCGTGGCCTCCACCGTCGCCTCTTCGACCTCCCAGGGTTCGCCGCTGGAAGCGGTTTACACCCTCATGATGTCGCTCGTCGTCGCGGTGGCGATCTTCTATGTCGTCTTCCTGTTCCTTGGCCTCTGCTATTATGCCTTGTTCTTCCGCACCGTGGCGGGATCGACGTCCGTCGCCGGTCTCGAATTCGGCTTTACCGCCCGGACCTGGGACTGGTTCAAGCTGATCCTCGGCAACATCGCGCTCGTCCTCGTCACCTTGGGCGTGGGCGCTCTGTTCATCTCCTACCGGAACTACAGCTTCCTTGTCCGGCATATGGAAGCGTATGGGCTGGTCGATCTCGATCTCCTCACCCAGTCGAGGACGAAGGCGCCGAGCGATGCAGAAGGTCTGGCCGACGCCTTCGATATCGGCGCCTTCTGATCCGATGCAGGGCTGGTTGTATGACGGCGTAACGGCGGTCAGGCGGACGGTACGGGTTGAAAGGGACGGATCCGGCTGGCGCCTCCTCCTCGAGGAGGGGGATGCGGAAAGCCTCGATCCGTCCCGTCTCCAGCCGGTGGAGACACGCGGCGAGACCGAAATCTACGGCTGGAAGGATCGTCCCGGCTGGCGGCTGGGGCTTTACAAGCCGCTGGATCCGGACTTCGCCGCCGCTCTTCCCCGCATGACGATTTACGGCCGCTGGATCGACCGCATCGGCCTGTGGCGCGCGGCCGGTATCGGCATCGCCGCCTCGGCCGCGCTCCTTCTGCTCGTCAACCGATTGCCCGATCTGCTGGCGCCGCTCGTTCCTTTCTCCTGGGAGCAGAAATATGGCGATGCGCTGCTCGGCGATGCCGATGCGCGGCTGTGCGCGGCTCCGACGGGGCAGAAGGCGCTCGATGCGATGGCGGCGCGGCTCTCCCCCAGTGCCGGACATTATAAGGTGCGGGTGGCCGACATTCCGATCGTCAATGCGGTCGCGCTGCCGGGTGGCAATATCGTTATCTTCAAGGCGCTCCTCGACGAAGCCGAAGGGCCGGACGAAGTGGCCGGCGTCCTGGGCCACGAAATCGCCCATGTGGAAAATCGCGACGTCACCCGCGCGCTGATCCGCCAATATGGGTTCAGCCTCAGCCTCTCCGCCTTGGGCGGGCCGGTCGGCGGCAATATCGAAACGCTGAGCGCGGCGCGCTACAGCCGGGAGGCTGAGGCGCGCGCCGACGGCGGATCGATCGCGGCGCTCGCCCGCGCCCGCATATCGCCCCTGCCGACCGCGCGCTTCTTCGAACGTCTCGCCGCGGCGGAAAAGGGGGCGGGAGGCCTTGCCGAACCGCTCGCCTATCTCGGCAGCCACCCCTTGTCCGAAACGCGCCGCCAGCGCTTCGTCGCCAGCGCGCGCAAGGGCGCCGCCTATCGTCCCGCGCTCAGCGCGCAAGAATGGTTGCAGCTGCGGGAGATTTGCGCCACGCCCCGGAAAAAGTAACAAGGGCCGATGCTTGGGCCGCGATCCGCGCGGGCGTTGGCGAGTGAAAAGGGGGGCGAGACGTGGCGAAACGCCTGACTTATTTCATCCTGGCAGGGCTCGTGCTCGGCATCATCACCGGCTGGGCGATCAATGCGGGCGTCGGCGGCGACACGCCGGAAGGCCAGGCGCTGCTGAAGGAAATCGCAGGCTATTTCTCCATCGTCACGACGCTCTTCCTGCGCCTCATCAAGATGATCATCGCGCCGCTCGTCTTCGCGACACTGGTGACGGGCATCGCTCATATGGGCGACACGGCGGCGCTCGGCCGGGTCGGATTCCGCGCGGTCGGCTGGTTCGTCTGCGCGAGCCTCGTCTCGCTCACCCTCGGCCTCATCCTCGTCAACCTGTTCCAGCCCGGTGTCGGCCTCAACCTGCCGCTGCCCGACGTCACAGCCGCGAGCGGAGTGGAAAAGGCCGCCTTCAACCTCAAGGATTTCATTACCCATCTCGTCCCCGCCTCGATGATCGAGGCGATGGCGTCGAATGAAATCCTCCAGATCGTCGTTTTCTCGATCTTCGTCGGCGTTGCGATCACCGCCGTCGGCGAAAAGGCGCAGCCGCTCGTCAAGGCGACCGAAGCGCTGGTCCAGGTGATGCTGCAGATCACCGATTATGTGATGCGCCTCGCCCCCATCGCCGTCTTCGCCGCGGTGACCGCGACCATCGCGGAGCGCGGCCCCGCCATCCTCGGCACGTTCGGCTATTTCATGGGCAGCTTCTACGTCGGCCTCTTCCTTCTCTGGTTGCTCCTCATCGGCGTCTGCTTCCTGATCGTGGGGCCCCGCACGCGCCTCCTCGTCCGCTATATCCGCGATCCGCTGATCCTCGCTTTCTCGACCGCTTCGTCGGAAGCCGCCTATCCGCGCACGCTTGAGGCGCTGGACCGGTTCGGCGTGCCGCCGCGCATCGCGAGCTTCGTGCTGCCCCTCGGCTATTCGTTCAATCTCGACGGGTCGATGATGTACATGACCTTCGCGACGATCTTCATCGCGCAGGCCTATGGCATCGATCTCACGCTGGGGCAGGAGATCACGATGCTCCTCGTCCTCATGGTGACGTCGAAGGGCATTGCCGGCGTGCCGCGCGCCAGCCTCGTCATCATCGCCGCGACGCTCGCGTTCTTCGACATTCCGGAGGCGGGCCTGCTGCTCATCATCGCGGTCGATCATTTCCTCGACATGGGCCGCTCGGCCACCAACGTCGTCGGCAATGCGGTGGCGAGCGCGGTGGTGGCGAAGTGGGAAGGCCATCTCGATCCCCTCGAACCGGCCGATATCGTGCCGCCCAAGGCACCTGCGCACGTGCCGCCGCCCGCCGGAGACGAAAGCTTCCGGTAATGGGCGAGCCGCGCTTCCTGGAATCCGGAGACCGCCGCCTCGCCTACCGTTTCCGGGAGGGGCGCGGTCCGGCCATCGTCTTCCTGCCCGGCTATATGTCGGACATGGAAGGGACGAAGGCGCTGGCGCTGGATGCCTGGGCGGAAGGGCAGGGCCGCGCCATGCTCCGCTTCGATTATGGCGGCTGCGGCGCGTCGGGCGGCGCGTTCGAGGATCAGGGCCTGTCCGACTGGTGGGACGATGCTTTGCTGATGCTGGACGAAGTGGTCGAGGGGCCGTGCATTCTCGTCGGCTCGTCGATGGGCGGCTGGCTGATGCTGCTCGCCGCGCTCGCCCGGCCCGGCCGTGTCAAGGGACTGGTCGGCGTCGCGCCCGCGCCCGATTTCACGAGCTGGGGCTTCAGCGAGGCGGAAAAGGCGACGATCCGCGGCATGGGCCGGCTGGAAGAGCCCTCGCCTTATGGCGACCGGCCTTATGTCACCACCCGCACCTTCTGGGAAAGCGGCGAGAAGCTGAAGCTGCTGGAAAGCGAAATCGCGATCGGCTGCCCCGTCCGCCTGCTCCACGGGCAGGCGGATGAGGATGTGCCCTGGGCCGTGTCCCTGAACCTGGCCGAGCGGCTGCGTTCAGCCGACGTGCAGACGATATTGGTCAAGGACGGCGATCATCGCCTGTCGCGGGATTCGGATATAGCGCTTCTCATCCGGACGGTCGGCGGGCTCCTGGAGGCCCTTTGATCCTGACCCTCATCGCCGCCGCCGCGCTGCAGGCCGCGCCCGCACCCGATCCTGCACCCGAAGACGCGGCTTACAAGGCGTGCATCGCCCGAATCCGCACCGCCCCCGAACAGGCCGTCGAGCAGGCGAGCGACTGGCGGGTGAAGGGCGGCGGCTTGCCCGCGCGCCAATGCCTCGGCCTTGCCTATGTCGCGCTGGAGCGCTGGCAGGATGCCGCGCTCGCTTACGAGCAAGGCGCGCGCGAGGCTCTTGCGGCGAACAATCCCGCCGCCGCCGATTTCTGGACCCAGTCCGGCAATGCCTGGCTTGCCATGAACGATGCCGCCCGCGCCCGCACCGCCTTCGATGCCGCATTGAAGGTCGACGGCACCGCGCCGGAGCTCCGGGGCGAGATTCTGCTCGATCGCGGGCGGGCGCTGGTAGCGATCGGCGACCTCAAGGCCGCGCGCACGGACATGGACGCGGCGCTGGCGCTGGTGCCGGGCGACGGCCTTGCCTGGTATCTTTCCGCGGCGCTCGCCGTGCGGGAAAATGATCTCGCCCGCGCTTCCACCGATATCGCGAAGGCGGCGGAACTGGCGCCGGACGATGCCGACGTCCTGCTCCAGGCCGGCACGATCGCCGGCAAGGCCGGCGACATGGACAAGGCGCGGGGCTTCTACGAGCGCGCGATCAAGGCCGATCCGAAATCCGAAGCAGGCAAGGCCGCCGCTGCTGCCCTGGGCCCGACCCCGTAAGACCCCTCCCTTCGTCATTGCGAGCGAAGCGAAGCAATCCACGGCGCTGAAGCTTGGCCACCAAATGGATTGCTTCGTCGCTGACGCTCCTCGCAATGACGAAAAAGGCTCAATCCAGATAGAATTCGATCGTCGTCACCACCCGCACCTTCTGGAAGGGCGAATCGCTGCCATTATCGCCCTCGTCGCCATAGCGGGCGCCGACCGAGAAATAGCCCTGCGTCGCCTGCTTGATGCCGCCGACGTCCGTCCCCGAATCCTTGGCGAACTGCTCGGCGCCCTTGCGCGCATCCTTGGTCGCTTCGGCGATCATCTGCGGCTTGATGTCATTGAGCTTGGTGAAGCTATAGACCATCTTCGATCCTTCCTGCACGGCAACGCCGCTGCGGATGAGATCGGCCTGGCGGGCGAAGGCGGCCCGCGCCTTCATAACATCGCCGGTGCGCAGCTGGATGCTGCGGTTGACGGTGACATTATTCTCGCCGCGATTGGTGTCGTAATATTGGCTGACCCCGATGCCGGTAGCGCTCACTTCCTTGTCCGAGAATCCGGCGCGGCGGAAGAAATCGGCGATGGCGCGGGTCTGAACGTCGCTTTCCGCCTGCACCGACGACAATTCGGTCCCTTGCGCGGTATAGGAAATGGTCCAGGTGGCGAGATCCGCCGTCACGTCCCGTTCGGCAAGGCCGCGCATCGTCACCGACCGGTCGGCAAGCCGCGCCCGCCGCAGCCCGTCGCCCAGCAGAAAGCCGCCAAGAACAAGTCCCAGCGCCAATATGGCGGCGGTGATCAGGACGATACGGTCGCGCGGCATTGGAACTCTCCCATATGGAACTTCCCGGCACCCCTCCCATATACACGAAAACCCGCTTACTCTCATCTGAACATTGCGGAGCCGGTATGAAATATCTCCACACGATGATCCGGGTGTCTGACCCTGTAGAGACGATTCGCTTCTTCGAACTGCTCGGCCTCCGCGAAATCCGCCGGATGAACAACGAACAGGCGCGCTACACTTTGATCTTCCTCGCCGCGCCGGGCGACGAGGATGCGCAGGTCGAGCTCACTCATAATTGGGATGAGAAAGGCTATGACGGCGGCCGCAATTTCGGCCATCTCTCCTATCGGGTCGAGAATATCTACGAGACCTGCCAGCGGCTGATGGACGCCGGCTATACGATCAACCGGCCGCCGCGCGACGGGCACATGGCCTTCGTGCGGACGCCCGACAATATCTCCATCGAACTGCTCCAGGACGGCTATCTCGAACCCGCCGAACCCTGGGCCTCGATGCCGAATGTCGGCACATGGTAGAGATCGTCCGCATCCCCGCGCTCAGCGACAATTATGTGTGGCTCATGCATGACTCGGCTTCGGGCGAGACGGTTGCGATCGATCCCGCCGTCGCCGATCCGGTGCTTGATGAGGCGAACGCGCGGGGGTGGCGGATCACCCAGATCTGGAACACGCACTGGCACCCGGATCACACCGGCGGCAATGCGGCGATCAAGGCCGCGACCGGATGCACCATCACCGGCCCTGCCGCCGAGGCGCACCGCATCCCGACGCTCGACCGGACGGTGGGCGAAGGCGATCGCGTGATGATCGGCGCCATAGAGGCCGAGGTGATGGAAGTGCCGGCGCATACCGCCGGACACATCGCTTATTATCTGCCGTCCGAGCATGCGGCCTTCGTCGGCGACACCTTGTTCGCCATGGGCTGCGGGCGCCTGTTCGAAGGCACGGCGGATCAGATGTACGCCAATCTCCAGCGGCTGGGGCAGCTGCCGCCGGAAACCGCCGTCTATTGCGCCCACGAATATACCCTCGCCAACGCCCGCTTCGCCGTCACGGTGGAGCCGGACAATGCGGCGCTGGCGGCGCGGGTGATCGCGGTCGAACGCGCCCGCGCGGCAGGCGAGGCCACG
>DATDNN010000139.1:0-5778 GCA_036518255.1 Allosphingosinicella sp.
GCCGACGATCGCGATGGCATTGACTAGCGATTGCGCGAGCGCCGATAGATCGCCGGCGCCGCCCGACAAAATCTGGAGCGTATGCTGGGCATTCTGGCAACGCGCGATATCGGCCTGCGCCTGCTGAAGCGCCTCCAGGGCCTGCCGTGCTCCCTCCTCGGTCGACGTGCCATCCTGGAAGAGCGAGACCAGTTCATCGATCGCTTTCACCAGCGGCCCGCCGAACCAGGTCCAGAAGCTGCGATCGGCGCGGTTCTGCGCCTTGGCCTGCGCTTCGGCTGCTTCCTGGGCACGAGCGGCAACACGGACACCGAGTTCGGCCACCTCCCTGTTGACCCCGGCCAGATCATCCTGGATCGCGGCACGTGCGGCGTCGGCCTGGGCCTGGAAGCTCGCAAGGGCGGTGGCGAGAGGCAGGAGATCATCCAGAATGCGCTGAAACTCCAGCCGCACGCTTTCGACCGAATTCTGCCGTGCCGCCTGTTCGATACGGCCTTGCGCCGCATCGACAAAGCCAAGCACTTCCTCGCGCCGTTTGCGGCCGAGCGGAACCACTTGCTCGGCGACCTGGCGGGCATGATCGGCGGAAACCGCATGCCCCGTCGCGGCGGCGATATCGACAACCCGGCGGGCCCGGGCTTCCGTTTCGTTGAGTAGAATCTGCAACATGGGTTCGTCTCCTTATGCCGCGAGCCGGAGGGTGTTCGCCGTGCCGAGCTGCATCGCTTCCTGAAGCGTGGCCTGATCCGGGGCGATGAGCGGGACGCCGCGCAGATTGTCCTGGATGCGGCGGACGTCGCCCCGCACATTCTGCGCGTCGAGTTCGGCCGCGCCGAGGAAGAGGTCGAGCGCGTCGAGATCCATGCGGCCATCGGCGACATCGTCCGCCAGATTCTTCAGATGTTCGCCAAGGATGTTCCAGGCATTGGCCATGCCCTGGGCGGCCGAGGCGGCGCCTTCGGCGCCCGTCTTCAGCCCGCCGAGCGTGGACTGAAGCCCCTGGGCAAAGACAACCTCGTTTTCGAGGCTCGTCTTTTGCATCAGCAGGTCGGACTTCTGCTTGACGAGCGCGGCCAGCGCGATGCTGGAGCCGACCGTCCCCGCAACGCCCCCGGCCAGAACGACACCGCCGAACACGGCGAGCGGAACGCTGGTCCCCGCCGTCACGAACCCGGCGATGGACCCAACCGCGATCAGGAAGCCGCCGCCGATCACCGCGAGACCCGACACCACCGTGGCCGCGATAAGGCCGTGGATCTTCCCATCGATATCGTCCATTTCGCCATTGAGCGAGGCAATGAGGCCGGTATCACCCTTGGTGATCGTGGCGAGCGTTTCGTTGAAGCGGCTATAGTCGCGCACCTGTTCCGCAAGCTTCTCGCGCATCGTGCTCAGCCTGAGTGCCACGTCATTGGCCTCTGTCTGGAAGCTGCGGGTCTTTTCTTCGATGATCTTCAGATTGCGGACGACAGTGTCCTTCGACGCATCCGGCGTGACGATTTTCGAAAGGCTCAACTGCAGATTGACGTAGCGGTCGATGCGCACGAGCGTGCCGATCATCGCGGGCTGGATTTCCTTCAGATATTCCTTCGAACTGGCCTTGGCCCGATTGAGCACGTCGTTCAGCCCGTTCTGGACCGGCACCAGCTTGCTCTCCTTGGCGAGCGAGGTTCCGAAATCGATCAAGGGCTGTTGCTCCACGGCCCTCGCCTGCGTCTGGAGGATCAGGGCCTGCCCTCCCTGCCCCGGCTGGTCATCGCGGCCGCTTGCGGCCTCCTTCAGGGCGTCTGTTATGGGTTTGTCGGACATTGCTTACTCCCTTGCTGCTTGAATGGGTTTTCTGGGCGGCTCAGAGGCCGATGAGGCGACTGTTGCCGGAAAGGGCGGCCTCGATGCGCTGAAGGCGCGTTCCAAGATCGGACCAGCCTTCGCGGGTGCCGGACCAAGAGGTGCGGAGCGCCGCGCCGTTCCTCGACTTTTCGAGCGCCGAGGCCTGCTCCGCGATATCGGCGGCGATCGCCTCCCATTGCGCCGTGATATCGGCGAGGGTCTCCGTCATCGCGGCCGCAGCGCGGCGCAACGAGCGTCCCTGGTCGCCAATGGCGCGGGCCCAGGCGACGTCCCCGCGCAGGGCGGCGAGATCGTAATAGAGATCGCCCAATTCCCGGTTGTGGCGGCGAAGACGGGCGGCGGCGGTGCCTACATCGCCGCTGAGATCGCCCGTGGCCTTCAGCGCCTGAACCGCCTTCCCGCCTGATTTCCGGGCCTTGTCCCTTTTCTTTTTGGCGTCGCCATCACCGTCGTCAGCGTCACCGTCGTCGTCGGCATTCTCATCGGGATCGGCGCTTTCATCGGCATCCGCCTCATCATCGGCGTCGACATCGTCGTCCTTATCGTCCCCCTTGCCTTCATCGGGCTCATCGTCGCCGTCCGCAGGCTTTTCCTTTTCAGGCTTCTTTTTCTTGCCGTCGGGCAGAATGTAGGTGAGGGCGTCGGTGATGAGTTCGCCCGCCTTGTCGCCGATATTGCGGGATTTGGTGAGAATGTCGTCGATATCGGCGTCTATCTCTTCCCGTTTCTTGGCGATCTTGTCTTCGATCGCCGTAATGGCTTCCCCCTCCGCCGATTGCTTGACGATCTCCTTCGTGAGCTTGCCGAGCTTCTCCCCCGCCTTGTCGACGGCGGCGGCCCACGCCTCCTGCTCGGCAACGAAGGTCTTGGATTTGCCGGCCGCGCCCTGCACGACGTTGCCGAGCGCCCGCAGCTGCCCGGCGAGCGCCACTGCATCCTCCTTGCGCAACTGCGTCACGCCCGGAGCCGGCAACAGCGCCTCGGCCGACTTCATCAGATTGACGACGCGGCTGGCGGGCCCCAGCAGATTGGTGATGGCGGCGGGTGCGAGGCCTGAGAGGAAGTAGGTTGCTTGTTCCTGGAAGGCGACCTGCGCGCGGGCGGCGCCGTGCAACAGACCGGTGTCGTTCCGAGCAGCCGTGGGCTGGCATTCGACGACGAGAGCCCGCGCCTGCACACTGAGGAAGGCGGAGAAGGTCCGGCTGAAGGAAGAGGCCAATTTGGCCGAAGGCTGATCAGTCACTACCAAGTCCTTTCAGAATACAAGTCGCCCTTTCCAAATTCACATCGAATTTGGATCATTTTGTACAAACATAGATGCAGAAAGCTTCTTTGAATTACTCAGCTTTCCGAGTCGCTTAGCATATTATCACTTGGAAACATGGAGGAGAATACCGATGCACTTTACGATGTACTTTGATGCAAGCGATTCAACTGATTGGCTATTTTTGGGATTGCGACATTTTATTAACATCATCTTCATCATTAAATGGCTGTTAAGGATGATTGTGCTGTTCCTGCCCTGTCCGGCGGCATCGATCCGCGCCGATCCGCAAACGCAGCGGTTGCCCTTTCGCCTGCTGTCCGCTATGGGCGCGCTCTTCCAACTCATTGCAGTCGGAAAATCCGCGGGAGGAGGCCTTGGGCTTCCGTCTGGACCGCTAAACTTGAACCGGGCGGGCCTTAGCGCGCGCCCAGCTATAGAGTGAGAGACAATGGCTAAGAAGATTACGGGCTATATCAAGCTCCAGGTGCCCGCGGGCGCCGCCAATCCTTCGCCGCCGATCGGCCCGGCTCTGGGTCAGCGCGGCGTCAATATCATGGAATTCTGCAAGGCGTTCAACGCAGCGACGAACGACCTTGAAAAGAACATGCCGATCCCGACGATCATCACCGTCTATGCGGATCGCAGCTTCTCGTTCGAGACGAAGTCGCCGCCCGCCTCTTTCTTCCTGAAGAAGGCCGCGAAGATCACGTCGGGCTCGAAAGAGCCGGGCAAGGCTTCCGCCGGCCGCGTCACGGTCGCGCAGCTCCGCGAGATCGCCGAAGCGAAGATGAAGGATCTGAACGCCAACGATCTCGACGCCGCGACGAAGATCATCGAAGGCTCCGCCCGCGCGATGGGCCTCGAAGTGGTGGAGGGCTAAGACATGGCAAAGCTCACGAAGAAGCAGAAGGCGCTCGCCAATCTCGACCGCGAGAAGCTCTATGGCGTCGATGAAGCGATCAGCACAGTGAAGACCAACGCGACCGCGAAGTTCGACGAAACCGTGGAAATCGCGATCAACCTCGGCGTCGATCCGCGCCACGCCGACCAGATGGTCCGCGGCGTCGTCACCCTGCCCGCAGGCACCGGCAAGGACGTCCGCGTCGCCGTCTTCGCCCGCGCCGGCAAGGCGGATGAAGCCAAGGCCGCCGGAGCCGACGTCGTCGGTGCCGAAGACCTCATGGAAACCATCCAGAACGGCCAGATCGATTTCGACCGAGTCATCGCGACGCCCGACATGATGGGCATCGTCGGCCGCCTCGGTAAGGTTCTGGGTCCGAAAGGCCTGATGCCGAACCCGAAGCTCGGCACCGTCACTCCGGACGTCGCCGCGGCCGTCAAGGCAGCCAAGGGGGGCCAGGTCGAATTCCGCGTCGAAAAGGCCGGTATCGTCCACTCCGGCATCGGCAAGGCAAGCTTCTCCGAAGCCGACCTTCGCAAGAATTTCGACGCCTTCGTCGACGCGATCGTCAAGGCCAAGCCGACCGGCGCCAAGGGCAAATATGTCAAGAAGGTGGCGATCAGCTCCTCGATGGGCCCGGGCCTCAAGGTCGACACCGCGCAGGTGGCGGGCGCCTGAGGAGAACCCATCGAGGCGATGCTTCGACGGGAACCCAAATAGAAAGAGGCCGGGGCGAAAGCTCCGGCCTCTTTCTTTATGCCGTTTCCCATAACGAAGTATTATTTGGCCCGCGCCATTTGGGGGGCAAGATGGCTTTCATGGCCAAGCCGACGCGGACCTAAGGCGTTCACCAGCCGTCCATATTGACCATGTAAGGCATAGTGCGGGTAACTTCCCCGCGGAGGGTTCGGAGCGTGCGCTTGAAAAGCCTTGGACGAACACTTGCTGCGGGCATCCTCCCTTCGTTTCTTGCCTATCCGGCACCGGCACAGCCGCAAGACGAAGCGGCCGGGCAGACCCAAGCCTCGACCCGCACCATCAACATCATCGTCTATGGCGATGACGCCTGTCCGGAGCCGGACAATTCTGACGAGATCGTGGTCTGCGGACGGCGGCCGGAGAGTGATCGCTACCGCATTCCAAAAGCCTTGCGCGGGAAAAAGGAAGAGAGCGGCGCCATGGCTTGGACGACGCAGATGGAAATGCTCGATCAGGACATGCGCTATACCCGGCCGAACAGCTGCTCGGCGGTCGGCTCCGGAGGGATGACGGGCTGCGTCCAGCAAAGCATCGATCAATGGCGCGCGGAGCGGCGGGGGCATTAAGCGGCCGCGCCGCGCCTCAAACTCGCCCTCCGGGCCGCACGATCCATGGGCACCCTTCGCTAAGCGGCAAGCCTAAGGGAAAAGGACGGGATGAAAGGATTTGCCAGGTCCGTGGATTACTCCCGGGATGCTACTGCCCGGCGCCTCTGCCCTCGACCCAGGCCAGCGCTTCCCCTCTCTGCTCCGGCATGAATGTACGGTAGGAAATGAACGGCAACACCGCGCTTTCAATGCGCGTGCCCAGTCTAACCCAGGCCTGATCGGCAACCACCGCCACCCGGCCGAAGCGCGTGAGTTTGCCGAAAAGCGGCATCGCCCGCGCCATGTAGGAGGGCAGACTCGAAAGTTCGATGCCGTCGATCGTCTGCGTTTCCACGAAGACGTGAACCTTGCCGTTCCGGGCCATGGCCCCATCCAGCCGGTCCATCACAGCG